>JAUVAJ010000129.1 GCA_030591795.1 Desulfuromonadales bacterium
AACTCACGTATTAAAAACTATCCCGCTGGGTGTGACGTACGCGATTTGGTCAGGACTCGGAATCGTTTTGGTCACAATTGCAGGCGTATTTTTATATAAACAGTCACTAGATCTTCCGGCAGTTTTAGGAATGGGTTTAATTGTAGCTGGCGTGGTAGTGATAAACGTCTTTTCTAAAACAGTAGGGCCTTAAATCTAACAAACCAATCAACGCGGACGAAAAATACGTCTGCGCTAAATTGAAAAGCAAAACCTAAATTGCGGTGGTAGCCGAATCTTCGATCGCCGCCGGTTATCATTGACCGTTATGAGGCTTAGACACAAAGGTAAACTATGCTGTCCGATGAGTTCCTAGACCTAGAGAGAGCGAACCTTAAAGCCCTCGGGGACCAGTTGCACAAGGAAGCGCACTTTGCTAAGCAATTTATTGAAAACGGGAAACGACCTGAGAATGAGATAAACTGGCTTAAAACTGTCCGTTCAGCGTGCATTTACGGCACTTTTCTGATTAAGAACTTACTTGATTCGTTGGAACAATATAGAGACAAATCTGAAGAACAAATTGGCTTCTATATTGGCAAGGTAGCAATCCAATCGTTTCTAGATATTGTCAACGCATTCGAACAGAGTACCAATAATCTCATTGAGGATAATTCTGACATCTCGAAGATACTCAGTGTCCGAGTTGATCAAAAAATAAAACTTATAGAAGAAAGCTGGAAAGAAAATACAAACAAAAAATCCCGAAAATTAAAGTCTGAATTGATCAGACTCTACAAAAGAAAGTTTACAGAAATGAAGTTCGTTCGAGATTCGTTACTCAAAAACAAAATCATTGATGATCTCGACAAGAAAATTTTAGATTTTGTGTGGGACATACGAAACTCGATGCACTCAAACTTTGTAGCTATTAAAGACATAGAGTTTTCCGCGCCTGGGACCAGTCTGAATTACTCTTTCAAATTCGATAAAGGGCAAGAGCTTTATCATCCCAGAGACCTTCTGTCCTTTTTCACAATGACTGAGCAGTTAATTTTCATCCAGCTGAAAGTTCTTCAGCATTTTAACAAATTGAATCTGCCATCCAAGCCCAAAAAGGCAAGAGCATGACGGTAGATTTATTGAATCACCCGTTGATCGGTGGCCGCTATTCTTTCCCGCAGCTTGGTCAGCTCAAAGATCCGTTCTGGGTCGATTGCGGTGATGCCATGCTTGCCTGCAGTTACCACGAGATCGATCCGCAGGCGAAAACTCTGGTCCATTTTCACGGTAACGGCGAGATCGTTGACGATTACCTGGGGCCTTTTGTCGAGCAGGTTCTGTCTTGTGGCTGCAATTGTCTGTTGGCTGAATATCGTGGCTACGGTCTATCGACCGGGCAAACAGAGCTTGGGCGGATGCTTGAGGATGTCATGGCGACAGTCGAAAGCCTCGACTGCAAGCCGCAATCTCTGATCTTTTTTGGTCGCAGTGTTGGTTCTCTTTTTGCGTTGGAAGCGGCACGACTTTACCAACAGGCCGCAGGATTGATTCTGGAGAGTGGTGTCGCCGATGTGCTGGAGCGATTGCTGTTGCGAGTCGATCCGGCCGAGCTTGGAATTAGTCTTCCTGAATTTACTGCTCTGGTCAATCAACGCTTTAACTTCCAACAGGCTCTTGCTGGTTTTCAAGGAAGGTTACTGGTGATGCACAGCCAGCACGACGGGCTGATCGAGCTTTATCATGGTGAGCAACTTTTTGTTTGGGGGAACGAGCCGAAAAGGCTCAAGGTTTTTCAGAGCGGCGATCACAACAGTATACTTTTTGCCAATTTTGAGGAGTATTTTGCTGAGGTCGCACACTTTGTTGCGGAACTTTAGTGGGACGTATAAAGGCTTGACAAACATATATGGCAATGTAAATGAATGCCTATATCAAAAATGAAATGGAATCTATGACAAGCGAAGTTGAATCACCGCATGATACCGAAGTGACTTGTGCAAATTGTGCGGCATCCTGTTGCCGCTTAGATGCAATGCTTTTTAACGATACCGAAGTGCCCGATAAGTTTATTGAGATAAATGCGCGGGGCGATAGTAGCATGGCGCGGTTAGAAGATGGCTGGTGTTCGGCCTTGGACAGGAATTCCATGACTTGTACGATCTACGAGAATCGGCCATGGATTTGCCGTGAATTTGAGATGGGAGAATACGAGTGTATTTCCGCGCGAGCCGCCAAACTGTAGATTGCATACTAAGCACAAATCAAGAGAATATATAACAAACAAATGAACCGGACGGAAAATGCGTATACGCTAAATTGAAAAGCAAAATCTATAATTGCGGTTGTACACGCAAGTAGCGTTGCAGCCGCTTATCGCGAACCGTTGAGCCTGTAGAAAAACTCCAAGAACATCTGTTAAATGTGATGATAGTCGTTTTTTAACGAACAACACAATGAGCGGGGGGGGAGCTGTCTAAATTGTTGATTAAGAATACAATCAAATAGTCATTTTCCCCATTTGATTTGATCGTCAAATCCTATGGGCGTTCTAACCTTAACTACATACTTTATTCCTGCCGCTTTCTTTAGCCCGATAAAGCGCCATATCTGCCCGCTTCATAACCACTTCTGGTTGATTGTATAAAGACGTTTTCTCTGCAACACCAATGCTGACAGTCACTCTTACTTCGTTTTTCTTGCTTTTGGTTTTAGTCGGTTTTTTCGGTTTTTTTATTGATCTGGCAATTTTACGAATTGTAAAAGGTTGATCGCCGATGCTGATTCTAAGTTCCTCAAGATGTTCCAGGCACGCGTCAACATTTTTACCCGGGAACACTACGCAAAACTCTTCTCCCCCGTAACGAAACGCCCGACCGCCACCTCTGCATTTTGCGAGTCTTACCGCGACCATTTTAAGTACCTGATCGCCGATATCATGGCCATATTTATCGTTGAACTTTTTAAAAAAATCGATATCAACCATAGCTATTGAATATTGCCCGCCAAGTTTACTGAATGTCTCCATCAGCGCCCTGCGTCCTGGCACACCGGTCAGTTCATCACGGTAGGCGAGGGTGTAGGCGATTTCAATAAATGAGACGAGCAAGGCCAGCACTGCTGCGGTATGTAAAATAGTTGTATGCATACCTGGAGCGAAGAAAAGTGTGGCTGCAATACTGATAATAACCCAGCACATTGCACCTTCGAGCGGATTCGGATAGCGCAAGAAGCGAATCGATTGAATCAATAAGGTTAAAACCAGCAAGAACAGTATGACTTCTGGAACAGCCGACAGAGGTGCTGGCAGGTTTAAGTAAGAGATTTTGAGTTGCGGAATGACCGGTGTTTTAGTTGTAGTAAACCAGTAGAACAGACCGGCTGTTTGAATGACCGGTAAGCTGGTGATAAAGATTCCGCGAACAGAATGAATGCCACGTTCTTTGAGCAGCGCAACAAACATCAGGTTGAGCAACACGGTAGTGGTGAGGATAAAACTAGTGCTCGTTGCTTGCGCAACCTTGAGATAGTGAATGCCGATGTCTGTATACAGGAGTATTTGCAGGATGTAGATGACGCGAGATCGATCAAAGCGCCACGCCACTAATGCACAGAGTGCTGTGATAATGATCGCACCAAAGTCGACCTGAAAGCGGGTTGCCTGCTGTAAGTAAGGACTGTTCAGGAAAAACATCGCCCCTGTAACCAGGAGCGAGCCGGGGATGAAAAAATTAAGCAGGATGCGCAAATGATTCACCTGGAGGATGGCGGTTTGGAGGCAACGATCTGCAAATGATTGCTAATTATCGATACTGCCGCAAGGGAGACTGATCTCTATAACATGTCCCCTACGTTCAATAAATACGTCTTTGGGTGGAGAGTATAAAAAATATTTATCGCTCGTACAACGGACTTTGTAACGGCCATTGTAGTCCAGCCCTGGAATAAATGCAGGTATGGAGTAGTCGATTTTGTCTATTTTGCAGGAAATCTCGTTTACCACTAACGGTTCATCTGAATCCTGAATACCATTTCGGTTCAGATCTTCAAACGCGTCTATAATCAGTATTCCGCGCTCTGTAGGCATAGCTTTATCGCTGCCAAAAATCAGATCGAGGATTGTCTCTTTCTTTGGAGTTTCATCGTGAATGTCCAGATTTTCCGGTGGCTCTTCTGCGGCGGTCGGTTTAGCTGTTGCCGGCGTTGCCAGGGCGAACAGAAGAGCCACAAACAGAAGTGTGGACGACAGATTTTTTACTATTCGCTCAGACATCAGACCATTATATCTATGATTCGGTTTTGATAAAAGGAATTATTCTAGTGTGACCTTATTAATCGAGTCGAGGGCAATCTCGAGCAGTCGCTCAAGCTCGTTTATCTTGATGGTAAGCGGGGGCATGAAGTAGACGACGTTGCCGAGCGGACGCAGTAGTGCGCCGAGTGAAAGCGCGTGTTTGTAGACTTCAAAGCCGCGTCTTTGCTGCCACGGAAATGGCGTCCGGTCTGATTTGTTCTGTACCAGTTCAAGCCCGGCGATCATACCGCATTGGCGCATCTCGCCGATATACGGATGCTGTTCAAATGACGATTTAGCCTGTTCAAGCAGCTTGATCTTCGGTTTTATTGAATCCAGGATCTGTTCATCCTCGAATATATTCAAGACCTCATTGGCTAATGCGCAGGCGAGGGGGTTGCCGGAGTAGGAATGCGAGTGTAGAAAGGCCTTGAGCGACTCGTAATCGTCATAGAAGGCTTCGTAGATGGTCTCAGTGGTTAATACCACCGCCAGCGGCATGTAGCCACCGGTAATCCCTTTTGACAGACAGATCAGGTCCGGTGCCACACCCGCATGTTCATTGGCAAACATTTTACCGGTGCGGCCAAAGCCGACAGCTATCTCATCGGCGATATAGTGGACATTGTAAGTGTCACAAAGTTTACGTAGCCGTTTCAGGTACCCGGGTGGGTAAATACGCATCCCGGCCGCAGCCTGGACCAGCGGCTCAATGATAACAGCAGCAATCTGGTCGGCGTTCTGGGCGACAATTTTTTCGAGATTGATAAAACAATCCTGGCTGCAGGTCTCCCGGTGTTGGCCGTACGGACAGCGGTAACAATCCGGCCCTTGCGCCTGAAATCCATCCAGCAGAATCGGTTTGTAGATCTCCCGGTACAATTCGCAGCCACTTACCGACAACGCGCCGATGGTTTCACCGTGATAGGCGTCGGTTAACGACACAAACTTGGTTTTTTTCGGTTTACCGGATTGCTGCCAGTACTGAAAGCTCATCTTCATGGCCGCTTCAACCGCGGAAGAGCCATTATCAGTAAAGAAGACCTTGGTCATATTGCCCGGGGTCAGTTGACAAAGACGCTGCGCCAAGGTTACGGCCGGTTCGTGGGTCATGCCGGCGAAGATGTGATGGGCGACTTTTCCGGCCTGGTCAGACAAGGCTTTATTCAGCCGTTTATTGTTATGCCCCAGGTTGTTGACCCACCAGGACGAAACCCCGTCGATGTAGCTGTTGCCAGCAGTATCGAACAGATGAACACCTTCGGCGTGGGATATCGGAATCGGTGGCAAAGTCTCCAGATCCTTTTGCTGCGTACAGGGATGCCAGATAAATTGCTTGTCGAGATTAATTAGAGTGGTTGCATCCATGTCCGGATCCTTGCAGGTGCGGTAAGCCGATCAAGGTTAACAGCTTCTTGTAGGTTGGCATTTCGATGATTGCATCAGCCAGCTGTTCAACCGCCAGGTGCTTGTCCACGACCGGTATATGCGGTGTGACACCGAGCAGCTCGTCGGTAGCCAGCGAGGCGAGGGCGTGTGGTGCTTTATCCTCAGCCATATCGGGCTTGGCCGGCATGTCATTGATGATGTATCCGGCGGTTCGAATGCCCAGTTGCTGAGCA
>JAUVAJ010000072.1 GCA_030591795.1 Desulfuromonadales bacterium
CGGCCAGAGTCAGGTTCTGGATATCGGTATCCCAACCGATTATAGGATTGCGGTAAGGGTGTACTGTAAAGGCGTTAGCCAGCAGGTTTTCATACAACAATCCACGGGGACTGCTATCGTAAGAACGGCGTCTTTCCTCCCGTATAACCTCTCGCTCGGTATAGAATTCACGTAAAACAGGATTTTTCATCCGATCCGACTCAATCGCTGCCCAGAGTTCAAACTTGTTGGCCGGCAGTGAAATCAAGTAAGAGGTTTGATCTTTACTGGTAAAAGCGTTGTAGCCGACGCCACCATTCTCTGAATAGATTTTTGAAAATTCATCCTTAACGACAAAATTTTTATGTTCGGCCTGTAACTCCAGTAATCGCCGCTCA
This sequence comes from Desulfuromonadales bacterium, assembly GCA_030591795.1. The sequence continues at coordinate 378 of JAUVAJ010000072.1, forward strand.
AGATCAGCGATAGACTGTGGATCCTGACCATTATTTAGCCTCGCCGCATCAAGTCGGCTACCAACAGCTTCGATCTGATCCAGCAGCACTTTCTCGGCAGTAAAATCGACGGTGCCCAGTGTCTCCGTCCCCTTAAACAACATATGCTCCAGCAGATGGGCAACACCTCGTGTGCGGTCGGTTTCATGCACTGAACCAACCCCCAGAGTGATATATGCTGAAAACGTCGGCGAGACATGACGCTCTACTACCAACAGCGTCAAGCCATTGGAAAAAGTGTGTTCACGAACCCGCTCGGCGAGTCCATTGCCTAAAACCAAAGTCGGCATAACTAATATAAACAGGGATAAAACAAATGTAATAGATCGACTCATTATGTTCACTTTCAACTGGCTAAAAATTCTATGAAAATATAAATTTCTCAAAGTATACACACAGTTTAGTGCTTGGTCGAGCAGGAGAATCGATGATACCGATTAAAAAAATGCCCCATTCCGAAGGAGGGCTGGAATGGGGCGAAGGTGATCCGACCGGGGGGCGGTCGAACCATAAATCTTTTCACTTCCGTGCTTGAACATGTCGACGTGACATCTTCAGCATCTGCAAACCTGAAGCCAAAATCGAAGAATACAACACTGCGCTGGCAAACTATTGATTTACTTAGAGAACTTATGAACTACATAAAAATCATGTACAACCTGACCAAGTGTAAGCATGGTTGTTTTTCGCCGACTGGCTAAATTCAGCCACACAGGTCAATCAGGGTCGAGATCATACTTGCCTAACTTGTAGCGTAAAGTACCCCGTGGAACATTTAAAATTCTCGAGGTCTTTGCAACGTTACCACCGGAAATCTCGAGCGCCTTTTCAATATACTGTTTTTCAATATCACCAATGACATCATCAAGCGCAATCCCTTCTGACGGAATTTCAAGCGCTACAGATGTTTCAGTCATCGGTGCTCCGCCCCAGATCTCAGTCGGCAGATGCTCTGGTTGAATAACGATATCATTGTGCATAATGCAAATCCGCTCAATAACATTGCGTAATTCGCGGACATTACCCGGCCATGAATATCGCTTGAACAGATCCAGGGCATCCCGGGAGATCTCTCGGATCTTTTTATTAAAATCCCGACTGAAGCGTTGAATAAAAAAATCGAGCAGCGGCAAAACGTCTTCACGTCGTTCGCGCAGCGGTGGGATATGAATGGGGAAAACATTCAGGCGGTAATACAGATCCTCCCGAAACACCTTTTCATCAATAGCAGTTTTCACATTACGGTTGGTCGCAGCAATAACCCGGACATCAATTTCTATATTCCGCGTACCACCGAGGCGTCTGATTTTACGATCTTCCAATACCCTAAGTAATTTCACCTGCAGGTTAAGATCCATCTCGCCGATTTCATCGAGAAAAATTGTGCCGCCATTCGCCTCTTCAAACAGACCAATTTTGCGACTCTTGGCATCAGTAAAAGCACCTTTTTCATGCCCGAACAGTTCAGTTTCGAGTAAATTAAAGGGTAACGAGCCGCAGTTAATCTCGATGAAAGGTTTTTCTTTCCGCGGTGAAAGATTGTGAATCGCCTGGGCAACCAATTCCTTGCCAGTGCCACTCTCACCAGTAATCAGAACCGTTGCCGACTCATGCTTGGCCACTTCACGCACTTGCCGCGAAACCTGCATCAACTCCTGACTCGACCCGACCATTTTTGTTTCATCAAGCAGCTTTGGATCATTATTCTCCCGGCGTAATTGTCGAACTTCTCGGCGCAGATGCTGGGTTTCGAGAGCCAACCGAACAATAAGGCGAATGGCATCAGCTTTAAATGGTTTTTTTATATAATCGTAAGCGCCCATTTTGATCGCCTCGACAGCACTTTCGACCGTGCCATACCCGGTGATAATAATAACCAGCACCCCGGGGTCGATTTCCCTCATCTGCTGCAACACATCGAGCCCGCTGGTAGCACCAAGATTCAGATCTAACAGAACCAGATCGATCTCTTCATCATTCAGCTGCTGTACAGCGTCCTCAGGGCTTTCAGTCGAAAACGGCCGATAACCATCCTCAGTAAGAATCCGTTCCAGATTTTCACGAATAAAGGCTTCGTCATCAACAATCAGTATTTTTTCCATCGTTTATCCTTGATAATATTGTTCTTGCTTCAACCAATCAATTCATAAGGCCACTAAACGAGTTAATCATAACTCTACGGCGGATTCCCGCCACTCAATCAGCCCGTGAGAATGCCGGTAAGATTCCGCTCCGGATCGACCGGGAACACTAAAACAAAGGTTGTACCTTCGTTTACGCGACTCTCCACTTCAATTGAGCCACCATGATCAGAAATAATATTATGCGTAATTGCAAGACCGAGGCCGGAACCACCACCCTTAGTGGTAAAAAATGGGTCAAAAATTTTATCAAGATTCTCCAACAGTATTCCAATACCGCTATCACGAATAGTAATACTGACGCCCTGTGGCCACTGTTCAACGACAACGTTCAACTCGCCACCATCCGGCATCGAATCAAGAGCGTTATTGAGCAGGTTCAAAAAAGCCTGTTTCAGCTTGTCATGATCAATTGGCACTAACGGCAGTGTGTCTGATATTTGCGCAACAAGATCAACACCGGACTTTTCACACTGTTTCTGTATTAGGAACAGCGTTTCACGCATAATCTTGCTGATGTTATCCGGCTTCCTGACAACTGGCGGGAGTGTTGCAAAGTGCAACAGCTCATTGACCAACCCTTCAAGGCGCTCAATTTCGCCGAGCGCACGGCGGATCAGGGTTTGATCTTCATCGCGATCCAGGAGTCGATCGTGTAAATCGTCAAGCAACAGGCTTACACCGGTTAACGGATTGCGGATTTCATGGGCAATCCCAGCTGAAAGTCGCCCGAGAGACGCGAGTCGATCAACCCTGGCCATCTTTCGCCGGATTTCGACCCGCTCAGTCAAATCTTCAAAGGTCAGCAACCAGCCCTGGGTTCCGTCACCAGACATTGGTAAAGCAGCGAGACGGTAAGTCCTGATTCCGGCTTCTCTTTCAATTTCAAGATAACGACTCCATGACTGGTTCTCAGCCGCTTTCAACCCATCCTGCAACGGCGACAGTAATTCCGGCAAATCGGACAAGACAACATCGAGACCATGACCGGCCGATTCATTATCAACGCCCAGCATTCTTGCAGCCGGTCCGTTGTAAGAAGTTAAATTTTCTTCTGCATCGAGAGTTAAGATACCCATCTCGACATGTTCAAAAATTGTCTCTTTAAAGTTTCTTTCCTGGAGAATTTCCTGCCTGGAGCGGCGAAGTTCGCGTAATGATCGCAACAGACGACTACGCCTCTCATTCAGTTCACGCGCCATGTCATTAAACGAATCAGCCAATTCACCGATTTCATCGTCACTGTCAACGATGATTTCCGAGACCTGGCGACCACGTGCCATACTGCGCGTCCCCTCGATCAGGTCACGCAACGGACCGGTAATATTACCTGAGATATGTAAGGCAACGACAAAAACAATAAGCAGGGTGAGACTTATCATCAAGGTCGAACCACGGGCAAATTGCGCAATCTCCCGACGAATCATTTCAGAGGCTGAAGCTGCAGCACTGTGAAACTGCTGCACCTCTGCCCCGATAGTTACACCGCCAAACACCCCTGTGCGCTGATAGTCACCCGTCTCATAGAAGATAGGAGCATAGGCCATGATTTTGCGCGAGCCGCCGATATTGGTAACATCGACGACACCGGATTTTCCGCTCGTTACCGCTGTAGCGGCTTCAGGGTAATTGGTATGAACAAATCCTGCCAAAAACAGATTGAACGGAATACGGCCTGATTTAATCTGTTCAGGCGATGAGCGCTCTGTGTAAGATGGATAGAGAAACCCCTGATCATCAAGTCCCCGGATATCCCAATATTTTGGATGTGTAATCATCCAACCTTCATCATCAAACATGAAAGCGTAATTGCCGCTAGCATAAGATGGAAACAGAACAAAATTTTCTTCAGTCGGGGTAATGTGTTGAGTAAATTCCATCAAGTGACGATGATCAAGCGACAGAACCACCATTGCGGTAAACTTGCCACTCTGGTCATACACCGGAGATGCGAATCGAACCACCCCCTTGTAGTGCTCACCTTCAATAGCTGCCTCGGGAGTCAGAGCAGTGCCGAGCTGTTGCTGTTTGCTAACATGCCAACCGGTCAGGTGGGAGGTATAAATTTCGTCGGGGGGGAGCTGACGAGCGTGATGAAAATAGTCTTCAGACAAGTATGTGGTGTTGGCAGGGTCAGCTACATTGCGAAGCTCATGACTCAATTCGCCGTTGACTATCCGTATTAGTTCCTGGCCATTGCGATCGATATAGGCCAGCTCTTCGTAAAGTGACAGGTTCTCCCTGATTTCCTGAGGTTGTGTATTTGTTCCACCTCGATACCAGACAGGGCGAACATGTTGGCGGGAAAATTCAAGGTAATTCTCTGCAATTGGTGAAAGTAATTTCAGGCTGCCAAGGTCACCTTCAATATCATGCAGCAACGTCGAAACACTGGCAGCAATATTTTCGGCACGTAAAACCAGCGCATGTACAGCCTGCGCATCGAGTGCCTCAGCCGTATTCTGCCGCAGCATTTTTTCAACCGTCTGCAGGCTCCGGCTGGAATTAAAGGAGAGTAAAATCAGTGGGATCAAGGAAAGAGACCAGAAGGCAAACAGGACCCTCTTTCTGAGGTTAAGACGTCGCATCGAGCGACTATAACCTGATCCCGGAAGAAGAGACAGCTAAAGTGCGTTGCTGATTAAAATAGAAGTGTGTAATTACTGGCGAGAACGAAGAAACAGCAGCCGAGAGTTGATTGCCAGAGGCAAAAAATCGGTCTGTTTTTTCAGCGCATCATCAAGCGTCAAACCATCATTGATGATGACGTCATAAGTATCGAGAACTGTCTTGGCAATATGACTGCCGTCAGGTCGACTATAGATGAGAATTTCGTATCGATTACCACTGACCGGGACGGCACATTTATGGACAAGTGTTTCAGTTTCCATTATTCCCTCCACCACAATGTCGTAAAACAGACATACTCACTGTATAAGTGGAGAAAGAGCAAATATCTTGCCAAAAGACATTCACTATACAATTTTCTAGATAAACAGTTGAAATCAGTACAGGAAAAAGAGTGTCGAATTAAAGGGAGCCAATAAAACAAGTAAAAGGACTGACAAGAGTGCGTGAAAACACTTAAATCATAAACAGGCTAACGCTACAGACAATCTATTTACGCCTGTTGACAACATAATCGGCAACGCTCTCCAAAGACTCACGGACTTCAGATGGTGGGAATATCTGTAAATGCTGTTTGGCTTGAAGCGCCATTTCAAGCGCACGCTTACGGGTGTAATCAATACCTCCGTAATTATCGATCAGACTGATGACATAGCTCAGATCAGAATCGCCCAACGCCTCTTTTTCAACGATCTCAGCTAACGCCGTACGCTCCTCAGTCGTGCATTGACGCAAGACATGGATTAACGGCAGGGTCATCTTCCCCTCTTCCAGATCATGTCCCTGAGCCTTACCAAATTCGGCTTCATCGGCAATATAATCCAGAGCATCATCCATCAATTGAAAAGCTATGCCGATATCCATACCATAACTGGACAAAGCCTCTTTTTCCGCCCCCTCAAGACCGCCAAGAGCAGCGCCAACACGACAAGCAGCAGAAATCAGAATCGCAGTTTTATCACGAATAACATTCAGATAATGTTCTTCATCAAGATCGAGATCACAGGTGCTGATCAGTTGCAAGACTTCACCCTCGGCCATCTGCGTAGTTGCATCCGACAGGGTTTGCAGGATTTCCAGGTTGCCAACCCGAACCATGATTGAAAATGATTTGGCAAACAGGAAGTCACCAACCAGAACAGAGGCTTCATTACCCCATACAGCATTCGCCGACTCTTGACCACGGCGTAAAATAGCGCTGTCAACGACATCATCGTGCAATAAGGTCGCGGTGTGAATAAATTCGACGACGCTGGCAAGTCCGATATGTTGGTCGCCACTGTAGTTGGCCAGACGAGCAGACAACAGTAGAAGCATAGGGCGAATCCGCTTGCCCCCACTGGAAAAAACATATTCACCGACCTTACGAATCATATAAACATCTGACTCGAGATCTCGTTTGAATTGTTTTTCGACCAATTTCAGGTCATCCTGCAGTAAATTGAGAACACGTTCCATTGATTAGCACCCAATAGGTCTAGAACTTAAGAGAAAGTATTTATTAAAAAATTGTGACCATCCTAAAGAATCGTACAGAACAATGTCAAAGAGTTTCTTCCTCTGCCAGCGGCAAAACCAATCTAAAGCTCGCTCCGGTTTTGCCTACCGGTTCAAGACTCAATTGCCCGGCGTGGTCCTCAACCAGACGACGACAGAGCGAAAGACCGAGTCCGGTCCCCTCGCCGCTCGCTTTGGTCGAGAAAAACGGTTCAAAAATTTTATCACGCAATGATTCATCGATCCCCGGCCCGGTATCTGTAAGCACTAAACTTACAACACCAACATCTACTGCAAGTTGCAAAAATATGGTTCCACGACCCTGCATCGCTTGAGCGGAGTTAAGTAAAAGATTTACCAGAACCTGGCGCAACCGGTCGCTATCGCCTATTACCGATGGTGTCGTTTGCGCATCGAAACCGATAAATTGAAATTCGACATACCTGAACAGCTTCTGTGGACGCAATGAATCTACCGTACTGATAATCAAAGGTGCCAGAGAGAGTGATTCTCGATAATCACTGTGACTTCTGGCAAAACCGAGCAGACCACCAGTGATCCGCCGACAGCGATGGCACTCATCAATGATTGCCTGCAGGTCTTCACGCTTACCGACGTCATCGCCAATATCTTCCATCAACAATTCAGCGTAGCCCAGAATGATGCCGATCGGATTATCAATCTCGTGCGAGACGCCGGCAGCAAGTTGACCAATTGCAGCCAAACTTTCTGAGCGAACCAGCTGAGATTGAACCTGCTTCAGCTCCTGATTAGCCGTATGCAGCTCTAAATTTTTCTCAGTCAACTCCTCACGATTTAAAGCAATGCTCTCGGCCATTTCATTAAACGCCCGTGCCAGGGCACCGATCTCATCTCTTCGATCTATTGAAATCCTGGTCGCAAAGGCACCGTGACCAATTGCCCGTGCGCCTTCTGCCA
>JAUVAJ010000132.1 GCA_030591795.1 Desulfuromonadales bacterium
CAAATGAAACAACTCAACGCAGAAGGCAAGCAGGTTCGGCTGGCGCCGCCGAGCCTGACCGGCGTGTTCGGTATGGCTACTGAAAACGGTTCCCGGGCTGGCGGCGTTTTTCATTTTGGCGTCTGGAGGCATGATCAACTCCGTTACACTGGTGCCCTGATGCTGCCATCAATGAACCTCGATTTTTACGGCATCGGCGACTTTCTACCAATCGACTCCGTTTCTTACAAGCTGAAAGGGTATTATTTTCTACAGGAATTAGTCTCCAGAATCGGCAACAGTGATTTCTTTCTCGGGGGTAACTATAAGCACACCAAGTTCGACGTCACCCTTGACTCTAGTATCAGCATTCCTGGTATTCCGCAACGTGTAACAATCAGCTCATCCGGTATTGGACTCGTAGCCAAGTTTGACAGCCGCAACTCGATGTTTACGCCTGACACCGGCACCAATATAATTGTTGAGGCGTCATTTTATCGAGAAGCTTTCGGCAGTGACAACAACTTCACCATGCTCACGACCCATTGTCGCACCTGGCTGCCTCTCCGTTCAAACTGGACCCTCGGGTTGCGTCTGGATGGTGATTTCAGCAGTGGCGGCACCCCCTTCTACATGCTGCCGGCGATCAACCTTCGCGGCATTTCTGCCACCCGCTACCAGGGAGATCAGGCCGTAACCGCAGAGGCGGAACTCCGTTGGGACTTCACACCCCGCTGGAGCCTGGTCGGTTTTGCCGGTGCCGGTCGCACCGCGACCAACACCCTGAACGAACTAGTCAAAAGCAAAACCCACCCGGCCGCCGGAGCAGGCTTCCGCTATCTGCTTGCCCGTCTGTTTCACCTGCGCGTTGGTCTTGATGCAGCAAAGAGCCAGGAAGAATCAGCAATCTACATCACTATGGGCTCTGCCTGGTAAAGTACACTTCTTTAACCCGGCCATCCATTCTGTTTTGCGAATCGTCAAACCTGTTGTATACTCAACTGAATATGAACAGTTGAAATGTTTCTCTGTTCTGACTTATTATAGTCAAAACCTAGCAGGAGGGGATTAATGTCATCACTCTCCAGAGAAAATAGTTCGATTAATTCCGCGTCGATTGTTCCGTTGCTTGACAATCTTCCAATACCGGTCTGCCTGCTCGATTCCGACCATATTATCCGCTTCGCAAATCGCTGCTATATTGAATTTTTTGGCCTGCCACGCAACAATCCGTGCCATCAACATCTGTATGATCGCAAAACGCCCTGTCTGAGTTGTCCGCTTACCGATGTTCTCCTGACGGCCAAAGAGGACTCCCGCCAGGAGAACCCCGGCGATCTCGCCTTTGACGTCCATTATCTCCCTGTCGGCAGTATCGACGGCAAACCGATGGTATTGCAGATCTGGCATAATTCAGAGCGTCCGGCGCAAACCTATACCCCGTTTTTATCAACGGGAACCGAGCATGACATTCTTGACGTCCTGCCGGAGCATATCGCCATTATTGATCGCAACGGCACCATCACCACAACCAATCGGGCCTGGGATGAATTTGCCCGGCGTAACGTCCGCCAACCGGAGCGTCTGTTCAAAGGCGGAAACTACCTCGACGTTCTGGAAAGACTGGCCAACCGAGGCAAAAAGCAGCGAGCTGATTTTCTGCTGGGGATTCGTGAAATACTGTCCGGGTCTCTGGAAGAATTTTCAATGGAACTGTTCTCTATCAGCGATGGACGTAAAGCCTGGTTCCTGAGTCGCGGTACGCGCCTTATCGGCAAGAACAATGAACCGTACGTGATTATTACTCACGCCCCGATAACCGACCTTAAAGAAGCTGAACACGAGGTGCAGAAGCTTGCTTATTTCGACAACCTTACCGGGTTGCCGAATCGACTGATGCTGAACGACAGACTGCTGCACGCCCTAGACTGGGCGCAACGTCAGGATGAGAGCATTGCCGTAATGTTTCTTGATCTTGACCACTTCAAAGTCATCAACGATAGCCTCGGACATGCCGCCGGCGATACGCTGCTCAAGAGTGTCGCCAAGCGGTTAGCCGGATGCACACGAAAAACCGACACCGTTGCCCGTCTGGGCGGTGATGAATTCATCATCCTGCTCCCTTACATTAAAAATTTTGGCGATGTTACCAATCTGGCCAACAAGGTTCTGCACGCAATTTCCCGACCCTTCAGGATCAAGGGAAGAGAGATTTACACCTCAACCAGTATCGGCATCAGTTTCTTCCCGGACGATGCCGACAATGCCGAAGCGCTTATTCGCAACGCCGACCTCGCCATGTACCAGGCCAAGGAACGTGGTCGCAACGCCTATATGTTTTTCTCGGACGAGATGAATGAACGACTGGTACAGAGAAGAGAGATGCAAAGTTCCCTGCGTGGTGCGGTAGAAAGAAACGAATTTTCACTCGTCTATCAGGATCAGACCAGTCTGCAAACCGGCCGGATCTGCGGTGTAGAAGCTCTGTTGCGCTGGCAACACCCAACCTTGGGTTTACTACCGCCAAACGCGTTTCTCGAAATTGCTGAAGAGACCGGTCTGATTGTCCCGATCGGCAATTGGGTATTAAAAACAGCCTGCCAGCAAAACATGGAATGGGAGAAAGCCGGATTTTCCCAACTTCGTGTTTCAGTAAATCTCTCGCGCCGACAGCTCTTTCAGATGAATCTGGCTTCAAAAATCAGAGAGATTCTGAACGAGACCAAACTCGATCCGGGGCGCTTGCAGATCGAGATTACCGAAGGTGCCATCCGCAGCGATTTTGAGCGTGCCCAGGAGGTGTTGTCTGAAGTAAAAGAACTCGGCATTGATATCGCTATCGACAGTTTCGGCTCCGGCTTTTCGTCGCTCTCGCAACTGCGTCACCTCCCCGTCGACCGGCTCAACATTGACCATCCGCTGATCCGTGAAATCACCAACGATTCGCGTGACACTGCTATCATTCGCTCGATTATCGCTACAGCTCACAATCTCGGACTGCAAGTCGTAGCAGAAGGGGTCGAAACACCCCGCCAGAAAGCTTTCCTCAAAGCCCACGGCTGTGACGCAATTCAAGGTTTCAATTTCCTGCGGCCGGTTTCCGCATCTAAAATCACCGATTTCTTACAGCACGAGACCAGCAGCGGCGCCATTGACGATGCTTTGACCACTGTAACGCGGGCCGATCTGCATCACACCTTTATTGATGAAATCCTGAAATAAACATCAATACGCTTCACTGTAATCCGGAATAGCCTGATACCACTCAGGGTGTTGTCGGGCCATCGCAATAGCCGATTCAACATCAGCGATCAACCGCTCACGATCCTTCGGATAACTGCCGGCCAAGTTTAAAAAGTTGGACGCATGGTTGGAACGCAAGATCGTGCGATTCGGTTGCAGTCTGTTTATGATAACCAGCGCTTCCTCAAGGATCTCACCCCGGGTCTGCGCTGTCACCTGTTCAAAATAGGCCTGGTTGTGCCGACTAAACAGGGTCAGTAACGAAAAATACTCCGGCGACAGACTGTTGATCCAGGCCGCGGTTCCCTCGGCATGTTCAACGCTTCGCTCGCGCCCGGCCAACCCCATAATCGCCGTTACCGACAATTTTATCCCAGCAGCCTTAACCTTGCGACAGAGATCGAGCATTGCAGCGGCGGTGTAGCCTTTGTTAACTAGCTTCAGGGTCTCGTCATCACCGGTCTCCAGGCCGAAATACAGGATACGCAGCTTCTTCTCACGCAACAACTCCAGCTCCGCTGCACTTTTCGTAGTCAAGCTGTTTGGCGAAGCGTAGGCTGCGACCCGCGTCAGGTTCGGATAGGTAGCAGCCAGGTGATTAAGAATTTGGACCAGACCAGCCTGCGGATAAACCATAGCGTCACCATCGGCCAGAAACACTCGGCGAATACCTGCCCGATAATGTGCCGGGATCGATTCGATCTCGTCCACAATTTCATCGACCGAGCGAAGTCGAAAGTTTTTATGTTTGTACATGCCACAGAAGGTGCAATGGTTTTGTGAGCAGCCGATCGTAATCTGGAAAATCAGGCTTGCAGCTTCACTCGGTGGGCGAAATAAGGGTTCTTCATACTGAAACATATTTAGCCTTTAATAGCTTTGATAGAGTTCCTGATAAAAAGAGATACTATAGTGAACTTAGACAATTTGATAAACAGCCAAAATAAAAAACTCCCCCGTCACGGTAAATGTGAAGAGGGAGTTAGTGCGGACCTATGTCGAAAGATTAGTTCATCGAAATTGCTACCGGACGCAAAACAATCTCGATGCGACGGTTCTTACTCCGCCCTTCCGAGGTATCATTCGACGCTACAGGCTTATTTTCACCGAAAGAGATCGCCAGCAGTTGAGCAGATGCAACCCCTTCTTTTTCAAGCAAGCGGACAACACTGGCCGCACGGGAGGCCGCGAGTTCCCAGTTGGACGGATACTTGTCCTTCAGTTTGTTACTGATTTTTTTGTTATCAGTAAATCCGGCTACAATTGTCTGGTAAGGGCTTTTTTTCAACTCGGCCGCTGCCCGCGAGAGCACCTCAACACCCATTTTGTTGAGATTTGAAGACCCGGACGCAAACAGAATCTCGTTCGCCAGATTAACCTTTACGCCAGACTTCATCATTTCGATCTTGACCTGGTTGGCCTGCTGCTCCTTGGCAAAGGTCGTGCGCAGGTTGTCATATACTTTCTGCTGCCTGGCGACTTCGGCCTGAGCCGCTTCGGCCTTCATCGCGACTTGCAATTTCTGTTGCTCGCTCTGGATAACCAGCGCACTCAACCGCTCCTGCTCACTGATCAGGTTATCCCGCTCAAAAGCCAGATTCTTCTTCTCTTCTTCCAGAGCCGCTTTATCTGTCTCGAGTTGTGCCCTCTCTTCAAGCACCACGTCACGTTCCTGAACCATACCTTCGTACTTGCCTGAGGAGACACAACCGGAAAGCAACATAAAAACCAGTCCGGTCAGGCCGAAAAACAAACCGGTTTTCACCCAGCTATATTGTTGGATATTCTTTTGTCCTGTCATTTTTGCCTCCTCAGTTATATTCGTAATTTACGAGTATGTGCCGTTAATAGATGCTACCTGAAAATCATCCTGCGTCAACAGTGTAGCAGAAATAAATCGGCCTGCCACCATGGGGAGATTTTCAATCTTGTTCCAGTTGTTCAATCCGTCGTAAGTAATGCTTCGCTTCTTCAGCCAACCCCGGACTGTCTGCCGCATCGATAGCCGAGAGAAAATACTGATAAGAGTTATTCTCCTGGTGAGATTGGTTAAACAGAGCTTTTCCGGCACCGAGAAATGCCCGGTCAAGCTCGGAATCATTTGGACGATCAGAGATGAAACGGCGAAAAAGGGTCAACGCCTCGGGCCAGGCCTCGGTACCGAGCAAATATTCACCGAGGGCCAACACTGTGTCGCTTCTAAGCGACAACCGTTCCTGACTACCGTCAAGTAGAAAATAATGCCGCACCGCACCGGAATAATCTCCTTCACGCAGGTGCGAAGCAATGACCTGTGAGGCAGACAACCCTTGCTCAGCCGCAACCGTTGCTGCCGGTTCAGGATTGCTTTTCGCATGCTGACGCATCCGGTGTTGCACACCAGCCCGTCGATCATGGACGAAAGCTGCCAGCGCGCCAGCCAGGAATCCGCCGATATGCGCACCATGGGCGACGCCGCCACCACCTGAAGAAGTCATCAAAAACGGCAGGACATTATCAATCAACAGATAAA
>JAUVAJ010000328.1 GCA_030591795.1 Desulfuromonadales bacterium
ACATGTTTAGTCTTGAGAATGTCGGACGTTCGGCCAGCATTTTCAACCCGGACAAGCTGCTCTGGTTGAATGCGCATTACATCAAGACTGGTGATCCGCAAAGACTCGCAGCTCTTCTTGCCAATTATATGGCTGATGCCGGTATCGATGTGTCTGGTGGGCCGGATCTTGCTGCAGTTGTTGAAACACTACAGGAGAGGGCCAGAACCATGCTGGAAATGGTTGATGCAGCTCGTTTTTATTATGCCGATAATGTTGAAGTTGATCCGGCGGCGGCAGAAAAGTTTCTAACTGAAGACAAAAAATCGATCCTTGAAATCGTCATTCGCCATCTACAGAGTATTGACAGTGCAACTGAAGCGGCAATTGGTGATGCTTTTAACCGAGTTATGGAAGAGACCGGCCTGAAGTTAGGTAAGATCGGTCCGGCTGTACGTGTTGCCTTGACCGGCAGCACCTCAAGCCCGGGAATTTTCGAGGTAATTGCGGTGCTCGGCATTGAAGAAAGTTGCCGCCGTTTGACCAGAATTAAAGAATCTCTTTAGTAGTTAAAATTTTACTTGACGAAGTCGGCAGGCTTTGTATATTCTTTGCCTCCAATTGGGGTGTCGCCAAGCGGTAAGGCACGGGATTCTGATTCCCGCATTCCAAGGTTCGATTCCTTGCACCCCAGCCAGAAATCGAACGAAGATTGATCTTGATTCGTATTTATAGATAGCAAGTCTTATACAATTTGCGCTCATCGTCTAGCCTGGCCTAGGACATCGCCCTTTCACGGCGACGACAGGGGTTCGAATCCCCTTGGGCGTACCATATTTAGCTTACCTGAGGGTAAGCTATGAGGTGAAGCAATTGCTTCGCCTCTTTTTTTTGCCTTTACGTTGATGTCGCAATGGATTATGTATAAATAATCTTCAGTATTACAGGCAGTTTTAGCGCATTTACAGGAAAAGCATGGACAATAAATCGCCACTTGCAACAAATTTCAGCTTCTGGGAGCCACCTCAGGGGCATATAGTGCATACTGGCTCTGAATTGACCGAATTTGTGCTGCCAACTATCCCCTTGCCGATTATGACTAGCGAATTAGAGAATGAATTGCCGTCTGTTGATGCGATTGGCAGCAGTCTCTATGATTATCTCAGACAATTTCCGGATTGCCCCTACAACAGTGAATACGCAGCTCTATTGCGTGATGCCTGGTCACACTATATTGCAGATTTGTCGGCAATGATTCTTATGCTTGACCATAAGGAGGTCGACGCGCCATATATTCGCCGTAAAATTGCCGGTATGAAGATATTATTGCTGCTTAATCCGGAAAACCCCGGGTTGCAACTTCAACTCGGGATCGCCTGTTATGACCTGGCCTTGAATTTCGTTGAACTATGTAACTGCCGTTCGCATTTGACCAGGGCAATGCTTTTTTTTGCCGCGACAGACAAGGTTGTACCGAACGAACCGGCGAGCCTCAATTACATGGCGCAGATTGATTATCTGACGGGCGATTATCCAAAGGCGATAACGCGTTTGAAAAACCTGGTTGAACTTGTCGATGATGAAGAGACAAAGTCGACTATTTTTGCTAGAATCGAAACACTTGCTGAACTGGGTACCCCGGAAAAGCCATTACTAGCCGATCTTGAATCGATCGGTGAGGCGATGCAACTATTGGCAACAGCTGAGCCAGAAGCTGCCAACAATATCCTTGAGCAGCTCGAGCGGGAGCAGATTGTAACTACCGAGTTCCCGAATCCGGAATTTTTCTCATTGTTGGCGATCAGTCGCGAACGCTCTGGAGACTCGTCAGGTGCGCAAGCCGCTTTTGCCCAGGCACTTGAGCTAGACCCGTCGCACCAGGAATCACTCGACGGTATTGACCGTCTGTTGGAAGGGGGTAAATGATGTCAAGTGGCATAAGTTTTGCGGATGTTCTGCTTATATTGATTATCTGCGGGATAATCTATTTCTTTGTTTATTGGTTCGGACCGGTCCGTAAAGCTCGTTCAGACCGCGATGACCAGTCACAACACCCGGATTCGTAAGCCTGATGTCTTTGTCCGGCTCGGTTGCTCGACATTTTTTTGCGCATCTTTGCGTCCTGACGTTTCTTGTTGTTTCTGCCGTTATCCCCAACACTGCTTTTGCTGTAACCGCCGACGAACCTAAGCTGTGGACCTTCTCTCCACTTTTTGAATATCGTACAGATCCGGCCACTGATTATAAATCGATGAATATTTTTGGCCCGATCATCAAATATGAGCACAAAAAAGATGCCTCTGCCCGGGCGCTACGACCGTTGTTTTATCTTTCGACTGAAGATGAGCGCACTGCGGTTCAGCTTGATGTTCTGTTTCCGTTGTTCACTTACAGACACGATGATGAAGCTGTCTCCTATAGACTTTTTTTTCTGATCAATTATTACTCTAATCATGCTGAAGACTATCACCAACGGAACTTTTCACTGTTTCCATTGCTGTTTTACAAAAATAAAGAAGATGCACCACGTCAATATGCGGTTTTTCCGCTCATTGGCCAGTACAATAATTGGCTCAAGCGTGATGAAGTAACCTATTATCTATTTCCGCTTTATTCACACACTAAACGCAACGGGACACACGTAGATAATTATCTGTGGCCCATTTTTGCCCGTATCAGCGGTGACACCCCGGAAGAAAAAGGGCTGAAAGTCTGGCCCCTGTTTGGCTATTCGGAAAAACCGGGTGTTTATCGCAAATCCATGTTGCTCTGGCCGTTCTGGATGTCGGAAGATTTGCAACAAGACACTGATAATCCGGTGTCGATTCGCTATTCCTTCCCATTTTATCTCTACAGCGAAACGCCATTAGAAAGTCGTCGGACGCTGTTCTGGCCGTTCTTTTCTTATGTAGATGATCGAAAAAAAGGCTATACTGAATGGAATTTCCCCTGGCCATTGTTTTCTTACGCCC
>JAUVAJ010000156.1 GCA_030591795.1 Desulfuromonadales bacterium
ACCCGTGGCAGACCACCGGTGATATCCTTGGTTTTAGTCGTCTCACGCGGAATCTTGGCGATAATATCACCGGCGCTGATCATCGTCTCTTCAACAACGGTGATGTTGGCACCGACCGGGATCATGTAACGGGCCGGGGCACCATTTGGCAGCTTGGCGGTCTTACCATCATCCCCTTTAAGGGTGATCCGCGGCCGTTTGTCTGCCGACTTGGTTTCAATAATAACCTTGCGCGACAGACCGGTTACATCATCGACCTGTTCTTCCATGGTCACGCCTTCGAGCATATCGCCAAAACGGACCATACCCGAAATCTCGGTCAGGATCGGCATGGTGAAGGGGTCCCATTCGGCCAGCAACTGGCCGGTAGTGACTGCTTCGCCATCCTTATGCGCCAGCATTGCACCATAGACAACCTCGTAACGCTCACGCTCACGACCGGTTTCGTCGATAATTGCAATCTCAGCCTTACGATTCATAACCACATGTTGGCCATTACTGTTAGTAACGGTCTTCAACTCGATATATTTCATTACCCCGTCGAAGCGTGCTTCAAGTGAGGTCTGCTCGGCCTTACGCGATGCTGTACCACCGATATGGAACGTCCGCATGGTCAACTGGGTACCCGGCTCACCGATGGACTGGGCGGCAATGACACCGACCGCCTCACCAAGGTTGGCCATATGCCCACGGGCCAGGTCACGACCATAACAGGTGGTACAGATACCATGCTTGCTCTGGCAAGTAAGAACCGAGCGAATTTTAAGTTTTTCGAGCCCGGCATCTTCGATCTTGTGCATCAGGGTTTCATCAATCTGCTGGTTCATTTCGACCAGGATATCGTCAGTTATCGGGTCATGCACATCTTCCAGCGCAGTCCGCCCCAAAATCCTGTCGCCGAGCGGCTCAATGACTTCACCACCCTCAGTCAGCGAACTGACCTCGATCCCATCAATAGTTCCGCAATCGAGCTCAGTGATAATCGCGTCCTGGGCGACATCGACCAGACGTCGGGTCAAGTAACCTGAGTTAGCGGTCTTGAGCGCAGTATCGGCCAGGCCTTTACGAGCGCCGTGCGTCGAGATGAAGTACTGCAGAACGGTCAGCCCTTCACGAAAGTTCGCCGTGATCGGCGTTTCAATGATTTCTCCAGACGGCTTGGCCATCAGACCACGCATTCCGGCCAGCTGACGGATCTGCTGAGCACTGCCTCGAGCACCCGAATCGGCCATCATGTGAATAGCGTTGAACGATGGAACCTTGATCTTCTCACCGCTCTTTGGATCGGTAATTTCATCAACCGCCAGAGCATTGAGCAAAACATCAGCAATATCTTCGGTACACTTAGCCCAGATATCAATAACCTTATTGTACCGCTCGCCGTCGGTGATCAGTCCTTCGGTGTACTGATGGTGAATCTCTGTGACTTCAGTAACTGACTGGTCGATAAGCTCCTGCTTACCGGCCGGGATTTCCATATCATCGAGGCAGATAGAGACCGCTGCCTCGGTAGAATAACGGAAACCGCACGACTTGAGTCGGTCGGCAAGAATAACCGTATCCTTGTTACCAGACAGACGGAAAGCTGCATCAATCAGATCGCCAACCTGCTTCTTGGCCATTACCTTGTTGAGATATTCAAACGGAATCGACTCCGGTACAACTTCGCGCAAAATAATACGCCCAACGGTAGTCTCGACCAGTTCCGGCTCGCGGCCCTGGCCAGTGACCATACGGACCTTAATCTTCGCTTGCAAATGCAATTCACCAGCGTCATAGGCGATGCGCACTTCATCCGGGCTGGATAATATGTGCCCCTCACCGGCAACAAAATTCCGCTCACGGGTCATGTAGTAGAGGCCGAGAACCATATCCTGTGACGGCACAATAATCGGCTTGCCGTGTGCCGGCGAAAGAATATTATTGGTCGACATCATCAGGACACGGGCTTCAATCTGGCTCTCGATCGACAGTGGCAAGTGAACTGCCATCTGATCACCGTCGAAGTCAGCGTTAAACGCGGTACAGACCAGCGGATGCAGCTGAATAGCTTTACCTTCGATCAAAACCGGCTCAAACGCTTGAATACCGAGGCGGTGCAAGGTCGGCGCACGGTTAAGCATAACCGGGTGTTCCTTGATAACCTCTTCAAGTACATCCCAGACTTCCGGCTTCTCTTTTTCGACCATCTTCTTGGCACTCTTGATGGTCGTACAGAAACCCTTCTCTTCAAGTTTATTGTAAATAAACGGCTTGAACAGCTCCAGGGCCATCTTTTTCGGCAGGCCACACTGGTGCAGTTTCAGCTCCGGACCGACGACAATAACCGAGCGACCAGAATAATCAACACGTTTACCGAGCAAGTTCTGCCGGAAACGACCACCTTTACCCTTGAGCATATCGGACAACGATTTGAGCGGACGCTTGTTCGGACCAGTGATGGCCCGACCGCGACGGCCGTTATCAAACAGAGCATCAACCGCTTCCTGCAGCATCCGCTTCTCGTTGCGAATAATAACCTCAGGAGCCCGCAGCTCCATCAGTCGCTTGAGACGATTATTACGGTTGATAACACGTCGATAAAGATCATTCAGATCAGAGGTAGCAAAGCGACCGCCATCGAGCGGCACCAGCGGGCGCAGCTCCGGCGGCAGAACCGGAATTACTTCCAGAATCATCCACTCCGGACGATTACCACTTTTAATAAATGCCTCGACAATTTTAAGCCGTTTGGCGGTTTTCTTCCGTTTCGCTTCGCTGGCAGCTTCCTTCATCTCAGTCCGCAAGGTGCCGGCAAGTTCTTCGAGTTCAATATCGGCGAGCAGTTCCCGCACCGCTTCAGCACCCATACCGGCACTGAACTGACCAGCGAATTCATCCATCGCCTCACGATATTTGTCATCGCTGAGAATCTGTCCGCGTTTCAGAGTGGTTTCACCACCATCGAGTACCACATAAGCCTCGAAGTACAAAACCCGTTCAACTTCTTTGAGTGTCAGGTCAAGCAGGGTCGAAATCCGGCTCGGCAACGACTTGAGAAACCAGATATGCGCCGCCGGGCAGGCAAGATCAATATGACCGAGACGCTCACGCCGAACTTTGCTCGGGATAACCTCAACACCGCACTTCTCACAGACAATACCGCGGTGTTTCATCCGCTTGTACTTGCCGCAGTTGCACTCGTAGTCTTTGGTCGGGCCAAATATTTTGGCACAGAACAGACCGTCACGCTCCGGCTTGAAGGTCCGGTAGTTGATGGTCTCCGGCTTCTTCACTTCACCAAAAGAACGTTCACGAACCGACTCCGGCGACGTAATAGACAGCCGGATAGCATTGAAGTTCAGAGGGTCTTTAGATCGTTCAAACAGACTCAGTATATCTTCCAAAATTCATCCTCCTTGTCGGATGAAAAAGTTCCGTAAGTGCTACTCATCGTCTTCTTCGAGCAATTCAACGTTGAGACAGAGCGATTGAAGTTCCTTGATAAGAACGTTGAAAGATTCCGGCAGCCCGGCCTCCAGCGTATGCTTACCTTTGACAATCGACTCATAGATCCGGGTTCTACCGGCCACATCATCCGATTTGACCGTCAAGAATTCCTGCAGAGCATGTGCCGCACCATAGGATTCAAGTGCCCAGACTTCCATCTCGCCGAGTCGCTGGCCACCGAACTGCGCCTTACCACCCAACGGCTGCTGGGTTACCAGACTATAGGGGCCAATACTTCGGGCATGGATCTTGTCGTCTACCAGGTGATGCAGTTTGAGCATATACATGATGCCTACGGTGACCTGTTCTTTGAACTGTTCACCGGTTTTGCCATTGAAAAGAGTCATCTGACCTGAGGTGTCAACCCCTGACTGGATCATAGTCTCTTTCATTTGTTGCTCACTGACCCCTTCAAAAACCGGGGTAGCCATCGGCACACCCTTGCTTAAACGGCGGGCCATAGCCATCGTGTCATCATCGCTGAGGTTGTCAACAAAGGAACCGAGTTCCTTATTGCCATACACCGCCTTGATATGCTTCTTCAGCTTGGCCGGGCTGTAGTTTGCATCTATATGCCCCTGAATCTGATTACCCAGACTACGGGCAGCGAGACCGAGGTGCGTCTCAAGAATCTGGCCGACGTTCATACGCGATGGGACACCGAGCGGATTGAGAACAATTTCCACCGGCGTGCCGTCTGCCATATGCGGCATATCTTCTTCCGGAAGAATTCGTGACAGAACACCCTTGTTACCGTGCCGGCCAGCCATCTTGTCACCGACCTGCAGCTTACGCTTGATTGCAACGTAAACCTTGACCATCTTGATGACGCCCGGCGGCAGATCGTCGCCACGCTTGAGCTTCTCGATCTTGTCAGTGAAGACGCCCTTGATCAGCTCCTCGCGCTCTTCCAGACGGGCGAACAGCTCCGACACTTTCTCTTCAACATCTTCTGCCTTGCTCAGAGAAATCTCTTTGATGCCGCTAAATGCGATCTGTTCAAAAGCTTCAACAGTAATCGCCTTGCCACGAGCAACCAATGTGTCACCAGCTGCATTCGTTAGCGCGGTTGATGACTTCTGGCCGACCAGTTGAGATTGCAATTTGCCACGCGCCGACTCGCGAATGATACGGATTTCATCATCCTGATCCTTGAGTAGCTTGGTGATTTCGGCCGCCTCGAGCTGCTCGGTCCGGGAATCCTTCTCGGTACCTTTACGTGAGAAAACACGAGCGCCGATAACAACCCCTTCAACTCCGGGTGGAACCCGCAGCGAGGTGTCGCGAACATCGCCAGCCTTCTCGCCAAAGATGGCACGCAGTAGTTTCTCTTCTGGAGAAAGCTGGGTTTCGCCCTTCGGGGTGATCTTGCCGACCAGAATATCGCTCGGCTTGACTTCAGCACCGATACGGATGATCCCACTCTCATCAAGATCGGCCAAAGCATCCTCACCCAGGTTCGGAATATCGTCAGTGATCTCTTCTTTGCCGAGTTTGGTTTCACGGGCCACGCACTCGAATTCCTCGATATGCACGGAGGTGTATCGATCCTCCTTGACCAGCTTCTCTGAAATCAAGATCGAATCCTCGAAGTTGTAACCTTCCCAAGGCATGAACGCGACCAGTACGTTCTGACCAAGAGCCAGTTCGCCCCAGTCAGTCGAAGGCCCATCAGCGATTATTTCGCCACGTTTCACCTGGTCA
>JAUVAJ010000270.1 GCA_030591795.1 Desulfuromonadales bacterium
AAGGCCGCGGTTAACGGCTGTTGCGGATTGAGACCGAGTTGGCCATAGAGTGGATAGAGGTCGTCGACAGCTTTAAGCTCGACCAGGATACGGGCATCATCGTTGGCCGCTCCGGCCATAGTTCGCATTTCATGGACTCGTGACACCAGACCGTGTTGTTGTAAAAATCCGAGTTGAGTATCGGTCAGCGGGCGATGATTGCGCCTGACTTCGAGATCGCCACCGAGCAATCCGCTGGCGTCAGCCAGTAGGCCCGACCTAGCCGCCTCGGTAAACGAACCGATGCCGCTGATGGCGAAGACGCCGAGAAACAGACAGGCGAGGAAAACCCCGAAACCGCGCAGACCGCTACGCAGTTCGCGCCGGGCCAGCCGCAGCGCCTGGGTAATGGTCGCGGGTTCGGTCATGCGGCGACTCCGGAGGGGACGAGTCGGCCATCGGCCATCTGTACGGTCTGATGACAGCGACCGGCCAGCGCGGTGTCGTGGGTGACCAGAATCAGGGTGGTGCCATACTCCTGTTGCAGGTCAAATAGCAGTTGCATCACCATCTGTCCGGTTTCACGATCAAGGTTGCCGGTCGGTTCATCGGCCAGGATCAGCGCCGGGTTGGCGACAAAAGCCCGCGCCAGGGCTACCCGCTGTTGCTCACCGCCGGAGAGTTCACCCGGAAAATGTTCAACCCGGTCGGCCAGGCCGGTTGCCTCGAGGGCGGTCCGGGCGCGATCTAAGGCGTGTTCAGCACCGGCAAACTCCAGCGGCAGGGCGACGTTTTCCAGTGCGGTCATGGTCGGTACCAGGTGGAATGACTGGAAGACGATGCCGACGTGTTGACGCCGGAAACGGGCCAGACCGTCCTCGTTCAATCTTTGCAGGTTCGTACCGGCAATTGAAATCCGGCCACTGGTCGGTTGCTCCAGACCGGAGAGAACCATCAGCAGAGTGGTCTTGCCGGCGCCGGAGGGACCGACCACGCTGATGGTCTGACCGGCCGCGACGGTCAGATCAATGCCACGCAGGATATTGACCGGGCCGGCTCCACCGATTAGACTTAAGTGGAGATCATTAATTTCAACGATAGGTTGCGTCATGAATGTTATTTCTCCACTGCGTCGAGTTCTGTTGATTTTATTAATATTGCCGGTAGCGGCTGTTGCTGCAGACCGGTCCGGCGAACCGTTGCGTATTCTGGTCCTCGGTGACAGCTTAACTGCAGGTTACGGCCTCGCAGCCCAAGATGCTTTTCCGGCACAACTGGAGCAGGCGTTGCGAGCGGACGGACACAACGTTACGGTGATTAACGCTGGCGTCTCCGGTGACACCGCGGCCGGTGGGTTGGCGCGGCTCGACTGGGCACTGGCTGACCGACCGCAGATCGTTATTGTCGAACTGGGGGCGAATGATGCCCTGCGCGGCCTGCCGCCGGAGCAGACCCGACAAAATATTGAGGCAATCATCACCCGTTTGCAACAGGAGCGAATTTTGGTGTTGCTGACCGGCATGCGTTCGCCGCGTAATTTCGGTTTTAACCATTATAACAAGTTTGACCGCATTTTCCCGGAGCTGGCTGAGCAGTACGAAGTCGCCCTTTACCCGTTTTTTCTCGAGGGGGTCGCCACGAAGCGGCGTTACAATCAGAGTGACGGCCTGCACCCGAACCCGGATGGCGTAAAAGTGATTGTGCAGGGTATTTTGCCAATAGTTGAACAGCTACTCAATTAGCTGTGATCGTTATTTTCGAGGGTTGGAAGTTTAAGTAGATACAGGGTTACGCTGAGACCGATCACCAGCAATACTCCTTTAACCCAGAGAATATTTATCAGCAGTAACGCCGATACGGCGATGCTGATCCAGAGCAGACCGATCGCTTTCAATTTGCTGGTGCGTGAGATACCACGGCCGTGCAGGTAGGGGCGGATCAACGGCCCGAGGTGGGTGTGATTGATGAGCCAGGCGTAAAAGCGTTCGGAGCTGCGGCCGAAGCAGGCGCCGGCCAGGAGCAGGAACGGGACAGTCGGCAGTACCGGCAGAAAAATACCGATTACCCCGAGGATAATCGCCAGCCAGCCAATGAAAAACAGAGTCCAGCGCAGACTGGTATTGAGAGGCTTGGGTGTTTGTGTTGGTGAGTTGTTCATTCTGGTCAGTTTAGACGATCAGTATTTTAAAATGAAATAAAAAGAGTGTTTTGATAGTATGACAGGAGGGATTTGTTCTCCAATATTTGTGCAGGGTGGATGAAAGGGAAAAGAATGAAGGTGAAAAGTATTATACTGGCCGTCGTTATCGGCTTGTGTGCCTCCGCTGCATTTGCCGGTAACGGCTATGTCACTTTAAAAAAGCCCGGCTCGCCAGAGAAAAAGTTTGTCGTCAATGACATTAAATTTGTCTGTAACAATCAGCAATCAGAATCATTCTTGATTGATATAGATGGGGCTATCGTTGAAATACCCTTCATGGCCATTAAGAAGATAAAACTCATAAGATACGAAAACCCCAGAAGCAGTTATCAACTGTTTTTTAAAGACAGCTCTAAGGACAGGCCGTTGATTGCCGTTCAACCGGCATGTAATAACGTCAAGTTTATTGGTACAAACACCTTTGGTGGCTCAGTTACCGTCAATCCCCAGTTTATGCAGAGCTTAGAATTTAAATAGGTTGACCACTTAGTGAGTTATGTTGCCGCTCATGACTTTGAACCGTTCGCGAGGGTAAAATGAAATTCAGCGTCATTTATAATAAAGAACTTGATAGCTTGATGGGGCGTTTTGAGGGCGATTTAGATGTGAAAAGTTTGGGTGAGTTTATGTCGGAGATTGAACGGATGGCTCAGAAGTATCCTTGCAAGAAGCTCTTGAACGACTTGCGTAGCGTGAATCTCAAATTGTCAATTATCGATATCTATGAGACACCCGGGTTGGTAATCAAGGGAGAACTTAACCATAGCTGGAAAAGAGCGGTTCTGTTCGATGCAAAACATATGGAAAATGCGCAATTTTATGAAGATGCAGCGAACAACCGTGGAGTAAAAGTTAAAATATTTAACGAAGAGGGTAAAGCGATCGAGTGGCTGAAATCCTGATAGGCCAAATACTTGGTCTGTTTGATCTAAATTCAACAAAAAGCCCCCGCCAGAATGACGGAGGCTTTTTTAATTATTGGTTGAAACGATTACTTGCAGCGCATCAATTTTTTGCCATCCTCAAACAGCACCTCAATCTTCTGCGTGCCAGCCACCCGTTGTACAACACCGAGTCCGAAAGTGGTGTGCTTGATCAGGGAATCGACCTTGAAGCTGCCGTTCATGGAGTAGTCTTTGGCGTCTTTTTCGTTCATCTCCGGTCGCAGCAGCTCCCACTCTTTGCGCTCGGCGACTTTCGGATCAACGACGCGGCGAACTGCCGGCTTTTTTGGTGCGCTCGGCAGCCGGTACTTGTGCTGGCGACTACAGACATCGCATTGCACTTTAAGCGGGGCATCATCAACCATGGTGATGATAACGTGGGGATTATTTGCCCGGCATTTGGTACAGCGGGCTTCTATCGGGTCGCCGGCTACAAGCGCAACCTTCTCGGCTGCAGCTGGTGTCTCTTC
>JAUVAJ010000322.1 GCA_030591795.1 Desulfuromonadales bacterium
CGATGTGCAGTTTCGACGGTCTCGGGGCTTTTTCGGTCAGGGTTGATGATCCGACCGCGGCCAGTCGCCCGTTCGATGTTGGGCGGGATGGTCTGGTGCCGAGCGGCGGTGCCGCGAGCGTTGTCCTGGAGCGTTATGATCTGGCTCAGCAGCGCGGCGCAACCATACTCGGCGAACTGCTCGGCTACGGTTTTTCCTCCGATGGTGGTCAGCTGTCAGTGCCGAGTGACAACGGGATCAGTCGGGCGATGCGGATGGCTCTGGATCAGAGCGGATTGTCGGCAGCGGAAATCGATTACCTGTGCGCGCATGCGACTTCGACTCCGGCCGGGGATGCTGCAGAGGCGACTAACATCCGAGCGATCTTCGGTGCGACAACCCCGCCGATCTCATCGTTGAAATCGATGACCGGGCACGAACTCTGGATGTCCGGCGCTTCGCAGGTGGTCTATTCAACTATCATGGCGCAACAGAAATTTATTGCCGCGAATATCAACTATCACGAACCGAGTGCTGAAACGGCCGGGCTGAATATTATTCGCGAAACCATACCGCAACCGCCGACGAAGGTTCTGTGTAACTCGGCCGGTTTCGGTGGCACCAACTCCGCGCTCGTTCTCGGTTTTTCCTGATCATTATGTCCTATGACTCCATCATAATCGGCTCGGGTCTTTCCGGCCTTACTTCTGCCTTGCTGCTGGCACGTAGCGGTCGACGGGTATTGGTGCTGGAGCAACATGCGCAGCCGGCGCCGGTGGTCCGGGGTTTTTCCCGTGGTGGCCAATATTTTGATAGCGGCTTCCATTATGTCGGGGGGCTGGGTGATGAGGGTGCCTTCCGCCCGTTGTTGCGGCATTTGGGTCTGGAAGCCAAGCTGGAACTTTTCCCTTTTGCGGCCAAGGGGTTTGATCGCCTGCACATTTCGGCTACCGGCGAGACCTTTGCGCTGCCGGTCGGCTTTGCCGCAATTAAAGCTGAACTGGGTAAGCAGTTTCCTGCTGTTAAACCGGGGCTGGAACGCTATCTGGACGAGATAGAAAAAAAATGGAGTCGTTTCCCCTATCTTGATTTAGACACCGATATCGCTGATTTCAGCATGCAATCAGTACACGGCGAGTCGTTGGCCACGCGGCTGCAGGAGTTCTCTGCTTATCCGCAGCTGCAGAGCCTGCTCTCTATGCACTGCTTGCTCTACGGAGTGCCGCCGGACGTTGCGCCGGAAAGTTTGAACGCGCAAGTTGCCGGTTCGTATTACCATTCAGTCCACGGGATTGTTGGTGGTGGTCGGGCGTTGGTCGATGCTCTGCTCGAGTTGTTGACGGATGCCGGGGGTGAAATTCGCTGTCGAGCGGAAGTGACAAAGTTGCTCACCTCGCCTGAAGCGATTACCGGTGTGCAGTTAGCGGATGGTGAAGAGATTTTTGCCCGAGAAGTGGTGGCGACCTTGAATCCGGTGTTATTGCCGCAATTGCTGCCGCAGGGTCTGCTGCGTCCCGCCTATCTGAAGCGGCTAAAGGCTTTGCGTCAAACCCCGTCTGCCTATATAATATTTGCGAAAAGTAGCAGTTCGCTCGAATCTCTGCGCCATAGCAATCTGTTTGTGCAACCGGAGGCGGGTATTTTTGCTTCTGACGAACACCGACCGCTGGAAGAAAGACCTTTTTATCTGGCGGCAGCGGACCAGGGGCCGGAGGGCGAAATTAGCGGTTTGATTGGCATTGTTCCGGCCAGCTACAGTGAAGTTGTCGCATGGGCGACAGATGAGAAACGCCGCTCTGCCGATTATTGTCGGCATAAACAGCATGTCGCTGAACGGTTGTTGAAAATTTTTACTGAAAATTGCCCGGAGCTGGCCGATCTGGAGTTGCTGGAATTGGCAACCCCGCTGACCCTGCGCGATTACTCGCGCGCGCCTGAAGGGGCCATTTACGGGGTTGGCCGTTTCCTCGGTCAGTATAATCCGCACCCGGTCACCCGTTTGCCCGGTCTGTATCTGTCCGGACAGGCGATCGCCGGACCAGGCCTGCTCGGTACCGTTGTCGCCAGCTATCTGACCTGTGGCTCGATACTTGGTCATGAGTATCTGCGTGGAGAAATAAAAGCATGTTGCTAGAATCTGTTGTTGTAACCGGAATCGGTATCATTTCTCCATTGGGACATGGGTTTGAACCGTTGATGACGGCCTTGCTGGCTGGAGAGTCAGGGGTGCGGCAAGTACCAGAACTCGAAAAAGTCGGCGGCTTGCGCTCGCGTCTGGCGGCGACCGTCGAAGGGGTTGAACCCAAGCTTATTCCGCGAAAAATACGCCGTTCCATGTCGAATATGTCAGTTTATGCCTATCTGGCCAGCCAGCAGGCGTTGGCAATGGCCGGCTATCCGGACGAGCAGCTTGCTGCCGGACGGACCGGGGTGGTAATCGGTTCGACCTTGGGCAGTACCGAAACCAGTGAAGAGTTTTTTGCCGATTATTTCCGGGACTACAGTCTCGAGCGGATGAAAACGGGCCTGTTTTTTAAAATTATGGGCCACTCTTGCGCGGCTAATGTTGCCCAGTCACTAGGTATTACCGGTCGGGTGCTGGCGCTGTCGGCAGCCTGTGCGACCAGTTGTCAGGCGGTCGGTTACGCCTACGAGCAGATCGCTTTCGGGCGCCAGGATGCGATCCTCTGTGGTGGGGCTGATGAATTCCATCCGCTGACGGCTGCGACCTTTGACGTGATGCATGCCGCTTCGACCGGCTTTAATCAGCGGCCGAGCGAGTCACCGCGGCCCTTCGACAGTTCGCGTGATGGCATTGTTTGCGGTGAGGGGAGCGGCATCCTGTTACTGGAAAAACGGCGTGCCGCCGAAGCGCGCGGGGCGACTATTCTCGCCGAGGTTATCGGTTTTGCCACCACTTCGGACACTTCCAGCATCGCCAATCCCGATGTCGGAGCAATGTATGAGTGTATGCGTCTGGCGCTGGTGGATGCCGGAATTGCCG
>JAUVAJ010000201.1 GCA_030591795.1 Desulfuromonadales bacterium
CCGAAGCAAAACCACCACCCATTTTACTCTTGGCTTTTGTTTCGTATTCAAACCACATCCCCTCTTGCAGATCAAACAGGTCCGTGCTGCGGCCAGCGGTCTTTATATCCATCCCGGAACCTTGCTGTTTTATCTTCTGTTGAGACGAAAACTCGGCTAAACCGTCACTGATATCCTCGAGCGTAAAATTGATCTTGATAGAAGTTTTCATGCCACTCCCCCCCATCATTCCCGGCATTTCATAGCTTGACACCACATCAAAATCATCTCCCGACTCCAGAGCGTAATCTGGGAATTCAGGGAAGAAAAAGATAGCGATTTTCATTGCCGGGCCAATATACGCGGCCATAGTTTTGTCACCACCACTGAACTTATACTTTCGCAAAGCACCAGAATTGTGAATTTCAGCACTAAATTTCATCCCATACAGGGGATTATTGTCATCCGATTGACCATTATTCCAGTTTTTTTGTTTTACCACCTGAGCGGCAATTTTATACCAGCTTTTACCTAAATCTTTACTGACTTTGTACAGGATAGTGCGCCGTGAGCGTTGGACACTCTTCTGCCCCATGACGTCCATTTTGGTCTCAGACAACTGAACCATTTCCCAGCTGTCGCCCTGATGAAACTTGTAGACAAACTTATGCCCGGAAGCCAGAACCGGAGGACAGATCAAGGTTGTAAGCGTTGCAAAAATGATCATACCTCGTATCAATGAACAAAGACTTGGCATCGAGAGTTTCATCAGAAGTCGGCCTTTCTATTCAGTGATTTAATTTTTCTTTTGATTTTACTACTGTCTTTTGCGTTCGGAGCGGCGGTCAGATATTTTTTATAAGCGGCCGCAGCATCCTTGTAGCGTTCCCAGTCATTGTAGAGCTCAGCCAGACCCTTCCACGCAAGAGCGTAATCCTTCTGCTTGCTGGTTGCAGCGAGGTAGAGTTTTTCAGCCTCTTGCTTTTCCTGAGTAGAGGCGCTGAAAGCAAAATCACCAAGTGACGACTTGGCCAGACCATAGAGAATGGGAGCGGAATTGAACCCTTTATGATAAAGGTTACGGTAGTCGCTCGCAGCCTTATCATAATTTTCTTCTGCCAAATTCAGCTCTGCGCGTGGGATCAGGATATTGGCGATAAACTTTCGGTATGGCGTGGTCCCCTTGTCACCCTTACCCGCCGCTTTAACTTCCTTGAGTTCAGTGTAATTCTCAAGCAATGCAGACCGTGATGGAGGAATGTCACTGATGGTTCTGGTCAAGCCGCTCTTGTCCAGGGCCTGCTCCATTTGCGACTCCATCATCTTCATCATCGACTGCATCTGACGCATCTGCTCCGCCATGTCACCCAGAGCCGCTTCATCAGATTTGGCCTTATTATTTTTTATCGCTCGTAAATTTTCCCAGACCAGAGGGGCCTGGTGCGCATCATAACCGGCACGAGCCAGCAACACCATCCCCTGCGCATCAGCGGCAATTTCAAAACGCTGTCGTGGATCAATGCGTTTACCCGTGCTGTCCTCTTCTGGGATATTAGCAATAGCATCTTTTACGCCGTAGTAAGACGATTGCGCGGCGTTAATTTTGGCGGTGGATTTCATCGCCGAGAGGTAGGATTGTTCGCCCTTCATAACACGATCGGCCTGTTCGGCTGACTCAATATCGACGGAATATTCAACCGCCGAATCGAGCAACGCACCGAATATAGCGCCGGTGGTGGACATAAATCTCTGTTTGCGTTCAGCAGCTTTCAGTTTTTGATAAAGCAGGATGTAATGACCCTCAAGAACATGCGCCATTTCGTGCGACAGCTCCGCCGCGAGTTGGGCTTCATTGTCCGCGGCAAGAATTGCCGTAGTTGATATAACAATATTGCCATCGGTGTAGGAATAGATTATTGGAGCCGGGCTGTCGAGAACCGTAATTCGCGGCACGACTCCAGCCGGCGGACTATTACTCCCTTGCAGTTTTTTCATCACTTTGCGCAGGTAATTCAAGTAGGCCTTATCGGTTACGATAGGGCGGTGCGTCATCTCTGCGCTGTAATCACCAGCCGCCTCGGCAATCAGGATTTTACCATCAGAGTTGACTTCGATGGCCGCCATAGACAGGCTGGGTGACATGACCATCCCGACAAACAACAGGTTACAAAACAAAACAAATATTTTCATAGTTTGCTCCTCCATAATCTGCAATCTGCTGTTTATTTATTCTTTGAACAATTTTTTTCAGCTGCACATAGTATTTCATCCAGGTTTTGTAACGATACGGGCTTTTGTAAAACTTGACAGCCCAGTTGCTTAACCTTGTCCATATCGATCGAGGTTGTATCTCCGGACATAAGCACCCTGTTTTCAGGAAGTATTATGCACCCACGCTTAGACAGGAGTTCAATAAACTCGAGGCCCGTCATCCGCGGCATACGATAATCAATCAAGATAACATCTGCACAAGGGCTCCCCATTTGACAATCATGCCCGTTGTACAACTCGCAAAGCATCGGCTCCGTTGCAGTCACAACTTCGTGTCCCATGTCTTCAAAGTGCCATTTGAAGGAATCGCGGATACATTCTTCATCATCGATTACTAAAATTTTCAGGCGCATAGTTTTCCCTGACTTTCGTATAAACAGGAGCTACTTCATTGTCACTTTTTAAGATTATGAATATTCACCAGATAATTCAACCAAAATACACAGTCTGATAAATTGTAACAAAAAAATGGATCCGCCGATTGGCAGATCCACGAATATATTGATTGCGGGCAGATTATTTAAGAAAAATTGGCATTATACCTTCTGATTCAAAGCCATTTTTATCGGATAAATAATTACTGTTTGAAAAGTCAATCCATCTTGTCATCTTGGCAACTTGCCTTATATACATAACACATTGAGAATCAAGCCCTTTTCAGGTTGCAACCGGCAATTCGACGGTGAATAGGGTATATTCCCCTAGTTGGCTTTCCAGCGAAAGAAAACCCCGGTGTTTTTTGATGATCTCGTGACTGATACTGAGACCGAGTCCGGTGCCGACTCCGGCCGGTTTGGTGGTAATGAAGGGGTGCATGACCTTTTCCTTGAGATCCTCCGGTATGCCGGTGCCGTGGTCAAGGAAAGTCACTCGTACATAGAGGTGTTGATCAATAGTCACAAGCTCTCCCTTGATGTCGATTGTTTTACGCTCGTCTGCGCCGGGGTAGCGCTCTGAGAGGGCATAACAGGCATTGCTCAGCAGGTTGAGAAAGACCTGATGAATATGCTGCGCATGCATTATGACGCTCGGCAGTTGCGGATCAATATCTATTGTGACCTGAATCCCATCTTTACGCATCGTCACGGCAGAAATGGAGAGGGCGTCAGTTAATACTTCTAGCACATGGCCCGGCACGTAGCACTCGTCTTTATCGTGGGCAGCAGTGAACAGATTTTTGACAATAGTGGCGATCCGATCTCCTTCCTTCATGATCCGTTCAGCGATCCCCTTCTCCTCACTCCCTTCTTCGCTCCGATTGGTCAGAATCTGCGCGTAGTTGATCACACCGTTGATCGGATTGTTGATCTCGTGGGCGACTCCGGCTGCCATCTCACCGAGGGAAGCGAGCTGGGCGGAACGGATGGTCTGTGCCTGCATTAACTTGTGTTCGGTGACATCGAGCAGGACGCCATCCAAACAGAGGATATCACCTTGTTCGTTGGTAATCGGCTGGCCATTTTCATTCAGCCAGCGAATCTGTCCGTCACGGTGGATAATGCGATACTCCATGCTATACGGCTCGCAACGGTCCATTTTATCAGTGACGATCTGTACGATTTCAGCACGATCGTCCGGATGGATAATACTCGAAAGGGTGCGGAGTCTGGAATCGACAAAATCGCTGGCCGAATAACCGGTTAACACTTCGGCCTCCTCGCTGAGGAACTGTACCCTCCTGTCTTTATCTGCTGCACACCGATAGACCACGCCAGGGATATTGTCGACCAGTGAACGGAAGCGTAATTCACTCTCATGTAGCGCAGTTGCGGCCCGCTCGCGCTCGGCCATCTCAAGTTGCAGGTTGAGATTAGTCAATGTCAACTGTTTGGTTCGGCCCACAACCGCCGAACGGAGTTGTCGGTTGTAAATATACAAGAAGGTGACCAGGCAGACAGCGGCAAATATGGTGACCGCCAGAACGATCAGCAACTGATGAAGCCAGGCCGGACGTGGACTGACGGTCGGATCGTAAAGAAATCCCTGCAGCGAAAAGTCTTTTGGCAACATATCGAGAGAAATGTAGGAGTTGACGATATGCTGCCAGCGGCCAGGATTCATATGACCGATGGCAACCAGGTCAGGCAAAATCAGTGTCTTCATTACCTCAGCTTCAAATTGCAGCTCTTCTCGC
>JAUVAJ010000111.1 GCA_030591795.1 Desulfuromonadales bacterium
ACTTAAAATCTCTCGGCTTTAGGGCCGTCCGAGTTCGATTCTCGGTCCGGGCACCATAAACAAGAAAGCACCCGAAATCGGGTGCTTTTCTTATTTTCAATCGCTGAAGACCTCGGCGCTGAATATATATATATCGGTCTCTTCTGCTTCCCACGAATCTGTAGGCAGGCCGGCTTTTATGCAGGTCTGTTTCAGGAAGGTTTCACGATCCCAGTTATGCTCGGTAGCCACCTGGGGCAGCAGAACACCACGGTAATAACCTTTTTCAAGATAAATGCCGTGGGTGCCGATTTCTATAGTCTCGATAGTATCGATTTTTTCTAATGGCGAAAGAACCGAAATGTCAATTGAGA
The DNA here is from genome assembly GCA_030591795.1 of Desulfuromonadales bacterium. Next base: position 354 of record JAUVAJ010000111.1, read on the forward strand.
TGTTATTGATTTCATCTTCTTGCAGTGGGTAAAAGCGGGGGTCTTTGCAGGCTGAAGCGGACGCCATCTCGGCTACCTCTTTAAACAGTGGAAGGTCAGACTGAAAATTGCCGATACAACCCCTTAGCTCTTCATTCAGTTTGATTGTTACAAAGCATCCGCTGCGTGTGTTCAGTGCTTTCTCTTCTCTTGGCTCCGGGGTAGTGTCTTCTTCCCGAACGACAGCTACTATGGCCTTGTGTGCGATATCAAGCAGGATCTTTTTTTCTTTGCTTTTAAGCATCTGTCACGGCCTCCAGGATGAGAGTCTGTCCAGTAATTTCAGGATGATATAAATTGACCACATGCTATGCGTTATGTCGAAATTTTGCAAGTGGACATTGTTGCGTTTATACAAAAATCAGTATAGATCAAATTTTCTCAATCAGGACTTGTGGGATGTGGCAGAAGGCTTTAGAATTACACACTTAAATTTCATGGGAAATCGATGCGAAAAATCTTTAATAATTATTTAAATATTTTCTTTATTTTATTGTTCCTTTCTTTGTTCATGCAGAGTTGTGCTGTAGTTCGCCCGGTTGTAGATGTCTCTACCATTTCATTTGCTGACGAATTGGCTTATGGGGAGCGGGTGAACCCATTTGTTTTGCAACGTCTTGGTGCCGCCAGTCTGGACGAATCCGCTCAAATGTATCTTCAACGAATCGGCGCCAGACTTAATGTCGGTAATTATAACTATAAATTCACTCTGGTAAATGACCCATTGCCAGCGGCTTTTGCTTTACCTGCCGGTGAAATTGTTCTGACACAGGGTCTATTTTGTCATCTAGAGACGGAAGCAGAGTTGACGGCTGTACTGGCACATCTTCTCGGTCACGATATGGCCAGGCATGGTCTGCAACAAGCCTTGACTGCGAGTGATGCGCTTTTCTCCATCCCGGATAATTATGAAGCTGCTGTTGTCTCATCTGATTTACTGGCTGAAACATTCAGTGCTGATCAGGAAATAATTGCCGATCAATATGCAGAAAGGATATTGGCTGAATCTGGTTTAGAGTTGCTGTCTGTTACCAGTTTGATCTCGATCATCTATGCACGGATTGAAAATCTTGAGGACCTGCAAGTCGGGGCGATGATTCAGCGGCATCCACTTTCAGCCAAACGGCTCAAGGCCGCTCAGAGTAGCGGTGCACTTCTTGTCGTTGATGTGTCAGACGCTAAGGAACTCGACTCGCTTAGCTTTGTCGAGGTCAGAACGGCTCTGCTGGCAACACGACCAGCATATGGATTGTACCAACAGGCACTCAAACTGGAGAAACAGGCTGAAGTTGACCAGGCTATTGCTCTTTATTTACAAGCGGCTGTTGCCGCACCTGAAGAGGCATTTATTCTGACTGGCCTCGGTATGGCTTATATGCGTCAAGGTGTACTTGTTGCTGCACGGCAACATCTGACACGCGCATCACGCATCGACAGTTACTATTATTATCCGCAACTTGGCCTGGGTTATATCTATTTGCAGCAAAAAGATTTCATTCAGGCGGCCAAACGGTTGCGGCGCAGCCAGACTTTGTTGCCGACTGCTCAGGGAGGTTACCTTCTCGCCCGGGTGTTTGATGAAACGGGGAACACGCAGGCGTCTTTGACTGCGTATCGGGATGTTGTCCATTACTTTAAAGGGAGCCAGATGGGGGATTTAGCTGAACAACGGATCGCTGAACTGGAGTCGTCACTTGAACTGGAATGATCATCTGTACAAGAATGAGACTATCGTCTGGCAAGGCAAACCGGCACCGCGTTGTTATACTCTGCGTAATTGGCCGCATTCGTTGTTTGGTCTGGTGTTGCTGCTCGCTTGTCTGGTCTGGTTTTATGTCGGCATCAACATTGGACATGACACGCAATCGACAGTCTATGGCTGGCTCCCGGTACCGTTTCTGCTGGCCAGTCTGTACCTGCTCATCGGACACCTGTTGATTGCACGCCTGGAGTGGGATTCAGTCTATTATGCCGTCACTGATCAACGGGTTTTGGCGCAACAGGGTCTGGTTAAGAAAACCATTTCCTCGTTGTTGCTTGAAGATATAGTATGGTTCAGGTTGAAATCATTTTCCGAAAATCTCGGATCGGTGTCAATTCGGGGGCAAAGAGATAGTGGTTCCGTTACTATTGCGTGCATTGAACAGCCCCGTCAATTTACAGATTTGTTGGAGAAGGCAATGGTGCAGAGCGGAGTAATTCCAGCAGAATGTACAGAAGTAGAGCTAAGCGGTAGCGATTGACACCAGTTTGACTCAATTTTTAGCAGACTTTTAATCAGTGAGAATAAAGTAGTTATTCATGACTAAACATTTTTACCTTGAAACATTCGGTTGTCAGATGAATATCGTCGATTCCGAGCGGATCGCTGATATGCTGACAAATATCGGTTATTTGCAGACCGATGACTCAAAACAGGCAGATCTGGTCCTGCTCAACACTTGCTCGGTTCGTGACAAAGCAGAGCGAAGAGTTTACGGTCATCTCGGCCGATTCAAATCGCTCAAAAAAAAGAACCCGGATTTGATTGTTGGTGTCGGTGGTTGTGTCGCTCAGCAGGAGGGCGAACGCCTGCTCGAAAACATCCCACATCTGGATATTGTTTTCGGTACGCATAATATTCACAAGTTGCCAGAGATGGTGCAATTGGTGGAGAAGAAGCAGGGACGGTTTCAGGAAACAGACTTTCTCGACCGGGAAACCCGGTTGCAGCTGTTCCCACAGCGCCGTGGCGGGGAGGCGCTTACTCGGTTTGTCACTATTATACAGGGGTGTGACAATTTCTGTTCTTACTGCATTGTGCCACATGTCCGGGGCCGGGAGATCAGCCGTCCAAGCATTGAAATTATTCAGGAAATAACAGAATTGTCAGCCGAAGGAGTGAAAGAAGTCACCCTGATAGGTCAAAACGTCAACTCTTATGGCAATAGGGTTGAAGGTGAGCTCAGTTTTGCCAACCTACTCGAGGCGGTGGCTGCAATTAGCGGTATTGAACGGATCCGTTTCACCACGTCGCATCCCAAGGATATATCGGATGATTTAATCGAGTGTTTCGGCCGTATTGATAAAATTTGCAAGCACATTCATCTGCCGGTACAGTGCGGGTCAGATCGTGTTCTTAAGCTGATGAATCGTGGTTACACCCGGGCGCATTACCTTGAGTTGGTTGCCCGTTTAAAAACAGCCTGCCCTGAGGTTCGCTTGACGACCGATATAATTGTCGGTTTTCCCGGTGAAACTGACGATGATTTTGCCGAGACGCTGTCGCTGGTCGAAGCCGTCGGTTATGCGGATGCCTTCACATTTTATTATTCGGCCCGACCCGGAACGTCGGCTGCTGAGCTTAAAGATGATCTGGCCTTAGATGTAAAACAACAGAGATTTGATAGACTAGTGAAATTGCAGCAGGAAACCAGCAGCCGGATCTGGGCTCAGGATATTGGTTCAATTCTTCCGGTGCTGGTTGAAGGCGAAAGTCGGGAAGGTGCTGGACAGCTATGCGGACGTACAGACTGGAACCGGCTGGTGAAATTCAAGGGGAAAAGCGAGTTGATCGGAACAATTATTCCGATCAAGATAATAGAAAGTAACCGTAGTGCTCAACTTGGCGAACTGATCAGTTAAAACGACTGAGTTGCCTCAACGATTGGAGTTCTTATGGCCAAGGGCCGTATCCTTGCCATCGACGATAAACCGTTTTATCAACGGTTCTATAAAAACCTCTTCGAGGATGAGGGCTACTATGTCTTCGTTGCGGATTCGGTAGAGATGGGGCTAGATGCCCTGAATCGCGAAGAGTTTGATCTGATTATCGCTGACATTGCACTGGGTGAGCTTAAAGGGTTGGAGCTGGTTGTTGCTATCCAGCAGTTTGCACCGCATCAGGAAGTGCTGATTATCACCGGACATCAGGATGTGGCGCTCGCTGTTCAGGCCCTCAAGGTCGGTGTCGTCGACTATCAATTGAAGCCGATCAACCCTGAAGAGTTGCTGATGCAGATTAACCGTATTCTGCTCCGGCAATCTGTTGGTCGTGAGCATAGACGGCTGATCGATGAGAACATGGAATTTTATTATCTCATGTCTCGTTACAATCGGTGCATTGATCTGCTTAAGGTGGATGACCTCGATCGCCTTGGTGATTTGATCCTCGATACTATGATGGAGCTGCTTTCAGCTGAAGGTGGCGTGCTCTGGTTAGCCAGTCAGGATGGTGATAAATTCCATTATCGGGCCAAACGTGGCCTGGCCCGCCTGCAGAAAGATGAAGAGACCGTTAAAGTTGGTGAGTCTGAGCAGCGGCTGATCCGCGAGGCTCGGGCTGTCTTGTTGCAAAAGGGCCGTTATCTCTACCTGCCACTGCAACACGAGAGTCATCCGTTGGCAATGGTGCGGATGGAGCTCCCGACCGGTCGAGAAATTTTTACTGCTCGTGATCAGAAAGTCGCAGATCTGGTGTCGATTTTTGCCGCCAGTTCCTTACGCTATGTACTACAGATTCGCGAGTTGCAAAGAGGTTCTCTGCGGGCTGCGCAGAAAGAGGCCTATAATATGGCCTTCTTCAATGACCATGCTGCCAAGGAACTGTACAAGGCGCGTCGTTATAATCGGCGAATGTCGTTTGTCCAGTTGACGATCGATAATTTCACCCTGCTCAAAAGTAAATTTCTTGATCGGGAGATAGAAGAAGGACAGCAACTGCTGCTGGAAAAGGTTAATGAGGTTCTGCGAGACGCTGACATCATGGCGCAGTACAAAGATGACGTATATCACATCTTGTTGCCGGAGACAGATTACTGGGGTTCTCTGGTTACCCAGAAACGTTTACGTAAGGCGATTGACGGTAAATTAAAGCTCAGCAATATGCACCGTGATGCTTTGATTGAAGTCTATATGCGCTCAGCATCTTTCCCGGCCGACGGTTCATCCATTGAGGAGCTGGAGCGGGTTACAACCGGCCGACTGGAACGACTTAAGTCAGGACTATTATATCGCAGCAAACTGCGCCAAAAAGGCTTCTGGACTGTCGTTAAATCGTTACTGGGTCCTAAGGGGGAATCGTTTGTCGCCGTTGACCAGAAAAAGTCTGGCCAGACGATGCCCAGATATGAAGCGCCGGGGAAAAGCCGTTACGTTACCATGCCGGCCTCACGTCTGACGGAGATCCTCAAATCGTTATGTCGTGAAGTTACAGAGCCCGGACGTTCCAGTGGAGTGCTGTTTTATGGTTGTCAGGATTTTGAAACAGTACGCCGTGATTTGACAAGTCTTGAGGATCTTGAACAGTCAGCGACCACACTCTTTCTTCTTGGTGGCCGTCAAAGGGTGAGTTGGGAGATGCAGCGCGTAGTGCCAATCTTTATTGACGATGTCAATTTTAAGAAGACGACATTCCTGCTTTATCTGAATGAGGATTACGCGTATGCGTTGTTTGCTGAGTCGACCGTGGACGGTGTGAGCGGTTTTCATACTTCGGATTTTTATTTCGTCGAGAACATGATCGCCAAGCTTCAGGACTTGTATAAGTTGAGGGCACAGATATGACTAGTGTTCTTCCAGGTAAAAGAATCCTGCTGGTCAGTGGTGGAAATCTGTTTGCCGCGCTGGCAGAGCCGTTGCGTCAGGCTGGTTTTACAATCGATCAAGGTGATGATGGCGCCAAGTCCCTCGAGCTGGCCTTGCAAAATTCTCCAGACCTTATGGTGCTCGATACAGCTGTGCCGGTGCTTGGGTCGGCTCAGTTGGTTCATATCCTGCGGAATAATCAGCGTACGGCCGGTGTGATGATTTTCTTTGTTGGACAAGAAGGTGAAGACATCTCCGGTTATCGTCAGAAGACAGATCGGTTTATTCCCAAGCCGTTTAATACCGAACAACTGCTGGTAGAAATTCGTGCGCTTTATTCAAAAAAACAACGCAAGGCAGCATTAGGCAAGTCGAAAAAAGAAGTCGAAGGCGACCTTCAACAAATCAGCTTGTC
>JAUVAJ010000020.1 GCA_030591795.1 Desulfuromonadales bacterium
AATTGACCGATCTTGGAATGGATGATGCCGAGCTGTTTGAAATTATCTACAATGGCATCTCGGATGGCGGTATGCCGCCGTTCGCCACTCTCGGTACGGATAAGGTCTGGCAGCTGACCAATTTCCTACAGGAGGCGAAGTAGGTAATGGATCTCGCATCGATACTCTATCTTGGCGTTACAATCGGGATGTTTGTAATCTTTGTCCTGATCTTTATTCGCACCTATAGCAAAAAGCGAAAAGAGCAGGGTGAAGCCGCAAAATACCGGATGCTGGATGATGATTGATTATTATGCCGACCCGCTTCTTGTAGTCGGCGGCTGATAAAAAGGATATTGCTATGAGTGAAATTGATCCGCACAACGAAGAACATGCCGACGGCATTGTTGAGGACCGCGAGCAGGCACCGCCGGTCTACTTCAATATTTTGTTCTACGGTCTGATCATCTGGGCTGTAATATTTATGGCCTGGTTTCTGTTCAGTGGCTGGAGCTCGCACGATGAGTTCGAACAGAAAATGGCAGAACATACCGGCAAGCCGGTGGCAGAAGAGCCTGCCCTGAGTAAAACCGAAGGGCCCGCCCCGCCTGCCCCGAGCAAAGTCGAGGGGAGCAAAGTCGAGGGGCCTGCCCCGAGTGCAATCGAGGGGAGCGAAGTCGAAGGAAGTAAAACTGAAACACCTGCTGTGACTGCAAGCGTCGACGCTGCAGCCCTGTATGCCGATAAGTGTGCCGGTTGTCATGGTGCCACCGGCGAGGGGGCGTTCGGGCCAGACCTGACAGCGAGCAGCTATAAGTACGGACGCAGTCCGGACAAGGCACGCCAGAGCATTGCCAGTGGGCGGCCGAAGAGCATGCCGTCTTTTTCTTCCAGTCTCTCCGGGGCGGAGATCGATGCCCTGACCAGTTATATTCTTGAACTGTAACCTGCCGCGCCCCGGAGGAGGACTTCTCTTCCGGGGTGGCGTTTAAGGAATCGTCTCCTTGGTCTGTCCCGGTTCTGAACCGACCCTGCTTTCGCCCTGGCGCCGTCGCGTGCAATGGGCGACTATCCTGTTGCTCCTGCTGCTCCCGTGGCTGCAGCCCGGCGGTGAGAGCCTGCTACGTATCGATATCCCGCAGCTTAGCTTGTACTTGTTTGGTCAAACCCTGCGCATTGAAGAACTTTATCTGGTGTTGTTTTTCACTCTGGCGTTCGGTCTCGGTTTCCTGTTGTTGACCGTGGTACTGGGCCGGGTCTGGTGCGGCTGGCTCTGCCCGCAAACCACCCTCGGTGATCTGGCCGAATGGATGGCACGAATATTTGGTCTGAAAGTCCAATACAACCGACTGCATGGTGCGTTGTGGCGTAAAGTCGCGTTACAAGCTGTCTATTTACTCCTCGCTTTTCTGGTTGCGGCCAACCTGCTCTGGTACTTCATTGAACCGCGGCAATTCTTTGTACAACTCGCTGCATTTGATCTGCATTACGCCGCCTGGATTACCCTGGTCCTGACGACGCTGTTTCTCTACATTGATCTGGCGGTGGTGCGGCGCTTGATGTGCAGTGAATTTTGCCCTTACGGCCGGTTCCAGATGGCGTTGGTCGACAACTCAACCCTGACCCTGCATCTGCCTGAAACAGAACTCAAGCGTTGTATCGACTGCAGATCGTGTGTGCGGGCTTGCCCGATGGAGATCGATATCCGGCGTGGCTATCAGGTTGAATGTATCAACTGTGGTCGTTGCCTCGACGCCTGCCGGCTGGTGATGGCCAAACGGGACGAACCGGGGTTGATCCGTTACACGTTTGGTTATAGCGATGCCGGAGCAAAGGGCTTGCTTAATCCGCGGACACTGTTGCTCGGAGTTGCCCTCATTGTTTTGTCAACGATCCTGGCCGTTGCTGTTATTGATCGTCCAGCAGCGTCGCTGAAGGTAGCTGTTTCACACACCGCCGCGCCGCGTCAGCTTGCGGATGGTCAGCAGGGAACCTTCTTCAACGCCTGGATCAACAATCGCAGCCAGTCGTCAGCCGACTATCGGTTGTTGGCCCGGCGACACGATACCGGGCAATCGTTGATCATCAAGGGACAAACGACGACCGAATTGGCTCCGGGAGCGAACCGGCGGCTTGATTATATTCTGCTGTCGCCGGCAAATGAGAAGCTGACTGTTGAATTTGTGTTGGTTGGTAGCGACGGGCTGGAATTGTCGGTCGCTGAAGCGTATATTGAAGCAACTATGAAAGATTTGGAAAAATGACTGATCCGAAAAAGAAAAATATATACCCGCCATTGATCTTGTTGTTGCTCGGCGCTTTTCTGGTATTTTCTGTCTGGTCAGCTTTTCAGGCAGCCGGTCTCGGTAGCAAAGTGACCGACGCTGACTACTACAGCAAAGGGTTGCGCTACAACACCACCATGGTTGAGAAGCGCGCGGCAATGGTTCTCGGTTGGCAGCTGTCTACTGAGTTGGACGGCAGAACGCTGCAATTCCGGTTACAGGATCGCGACGGCCAGCCGGTTGACCGGGCGAGCGGTTCGCTCTACCTGGCTATTCCTGGTGCGGCTGAGAATGTTCATATCCCGCTACAAGAGGTCGCCGCCGGGGTCTATCAGATCGTTCTCGACGCTAACTTTAAAGGTGCGATTCAGACCCGGCTGGAGTTCGCGCGGGATGGGGCGCGAATGAATCGCCAGCTGCTACTTAATTTATGACCTCTCCTGAGACCTGTATCCATTGCAACCTGCCGATTCCTCCGGCTGATCTGGTCATCGACACGATTGACGGTGAAGAATTGCATTTCTGCTGTCACGGTTGTTGCGGTGCTTACCGGATTATCTCTGGCGCCGGGCTGAAGTCATTTTATCAGCGACGCGAATGGCAGGAGCAGGGGGTGCCTGAGGCGGTCTACGCGACCGCTTTTGATGACTCGATACTGGCCGGACATGTCACGACTATCGCAGATGGTCAGGCCGAGATCTCGTTCGTGGTTGAGGGGGTCCGCTGCGCTACCTGTGTCTGGCTGCTGGAACGGATCCTTGGTGAAGAGCCGGGAGTTGAGTCGATCCGGGTCAACTACGGCACACACCGCGCCCGGGTCCGCTTCGATCCAGCCAGCATTACGCCGGCACGAATATTTACCGAAGTCAGTCGTCTCGGCTATCTGCCGCACCCCTTTACTGCCAATGCGGCCCAGCAGGCTGCGCTCCGCGAGCAACGTTCGCTACTGATCCGTTTTGCTACCGCGGCTTTTTTGTCGATGCAGCTGATGGGCTATTCTTTCGCCCTGTACGCCGGATATTTTCACGGTATCGATCCCGGTATCCGGGAACTGCTGCAGTATTTTGCGGCTGCGGTCACCACGCCGGTAGTGTTCTTCTCCGGTTGGCCGTTCCTCACCGGTGCCTGGCGTAGTCTGAAGAACCGCGCCCCGAGTATGGATTTGCTGGTGGTGCTTGGGGTGTTGTCCGCTTATTTATACAGTTTGTACGCAACCGTGATCGGCGCCGAGGTCTATTTTGATACCGCGGCGATGATCGTTACCCTGATTCTGCTCGGCCGCTTGTTTGAAGGCTCGGCCCGTAATCGTTCGACGTCCGGGATCGACAAGCTGCTCATGCTGGCTCCCGACAGTGCCAGCCTGGTTGACGGCGAGACGGTCAGTCAGGTCGCCAGTAGCAGTCTAAAGCCGGGTGACCTGATTATGGTGCGGCCGGGTGAACGGGTGCCGGTTGATTGCCGGGTGCAGGACGGCGCGAGTGAATTTGATGAATCAACTATTACCGGTGAACCGCTCCCGGTGCTGCGCTCTGTCGGTGATCCGGTCAGCGCTGGAACTTTGAACCAGACCGCCTCAGTGACTCTGACGGTTGCGCAGGTGGCGGCTGATTCATTTATCGCTCGAATGGCGCATCTGGTTGAGGAGGCGCAGAACCGCAAGGCGCCAATCCAGTCGTTGGCAGATCGGGTGGCGACCATATTTGTGCCGTTGGTGATGCTGGTGGCCGCCGGAACCTGGCTCGCCTGGCGCTTCATCGACGCTGAACCGACCACGGCGCTGCTCAACGCGGTAGCGGTGTTGATCGTCGCCTGTCCTTGCGCCCTTGGTCTGGCCACACCGACGGCGGTGCTGGTTGCTACCGGTAGCGCAGCGGCGCGTGGCATCCTGTTTCGTGGTGGCGATATTCTGGAGCAATCTGCACGAATTGATCTGGTCGCCTTCGATAAGACCGGTACGCTGACCATTGGCAAACCGGCCGTCGACCGCATCATTCCGGCAGCTGGAACAACAGTGCGGCAACTGCTCGAGCTGGCGTTGCAGGTTGAAGCAGGTTCAACCCATCCGCTGGCAGTCGGTATTATACAGCGGGCTGAACAGGACGGGCTCAGGCTACCACCGGCACACGGGGTTGAAGCAGTACCGGGGCGCGGACTGCGATTGACGACAGCCGACGGGGAAATTCTGCTCGGCAGCCGACGATTTCTGTCTGAGCATGACATCGCAGTTCCGGAGTTGGCGTCGACCGCTCTGACCGAAGTCTATTGCGCGTTAGCCGGAATATATCGGGGCGTCATCCTTATTCACGATCCGGTTAGGGCTGAGGCGGCTGAGGTGGTTGCTCACCTGCGCTCTCTAGGTCTGCAGACCGCGTTGCTGACCGGTGACCGCCGGGCAACGGCAGAACAGGTCAGTACTGCATGCGGCATCGGCGAAATGGTCTATGATATGAGCCCGACCGATAAGGCCGAGTGGCTCGAGCAGGCTCGTCTGGCCGGCCGGTGCACGCTGATGATTGGCGACGGCATAAATGATGCGCCGGCGTTGTCGACTGCAGATATCGGTTGCAGCATGGCTGGCGGTACCGATATCGCCCTGGAGACCTCTGACCTGGTGCTGACCCGTCCGGAGCTCGGTCGGCTGTATGATGCACTGCTAATTGCCCGTAAAGCGCTGCAGGTCATCAAACAGAATCTGTTCTGGGCCTTTGCCTACAATCTTGTTGCAATCCCGTTGGCGGCGACCGGACAGCTTGCGCCGATCTGGGCGGCGGTTGCCATGGCGAGCAGCTCAGTGCTGGTAGTCGGCAATTCATTGCGGATCGGTCGCTTGTTTAAAAAGGATTTTTAGGTTGAATCTCACCCTCGGTGATATTAAGGTGTGCCAATGTTAAAGTCGATTGTCATTCTGATAGTCTTGTCACTGTTCGTCGGCACCGGTGTCTGGCTGTTTTTTATCTGGGCGGTCAAAAAAGGTGAGTTCGATGATATTGAGGGGCCGAAATACCGGATGCTTGATGATGATGACGACTCAGACCAGGGAGAGTGTTGAAATGAGAAAATGTGTCCTTTTGTTCGTTCTTTTGATGTTGTCAGCGCTGCCGGCTCTGGCCGCCGAAACCGTACTGACCGCAGCCGATGCCGATAAGGCCACGGCGACTCTGACCCTTGCGTCCAACCCTCTGTTGACTATGACTCCGACCGATCTCCATCTAACTATGAACAGAGCCCACGGCGACACGTTGATGGCGACCTCTGCCGGCTGTGACCTGACCATGCCGGCGATGCCGATGCCGGAGAATCGTCCTGTGCTGGAGTGTGGCGCCCTCGGTTGCCGGGGCAATGCCGTGTTCACCATGGCCGGTGCCTGGGATGCAACATGCGATGTGACCTTCTCCAGTGGTAAAACTTCCCGCTTCCTGTTTGTCATCGATATGGTGCAGATGAAGTGATAGATCCGCTCTACACAATGGCTTTTACCACCGGCCTGCTCGGCGCCGGGCACTGCATCGGCATGTGTGGCGGGATTGTCGCCGCTCTGTCGATCTCAAGTGAAGGGCAGCGGGGCGGGATGATGTTTCACCTGCTCTACAATATCGGTCGCACGGCGACCTACACCCTGATCGGCTTCCTGGTCGGTTGGCTCGGTTCGGCCATCGCATATTCTGATGCTTTTAAAGAAGTCTCCCGGGTTATTCTGGTCGGTTCGGATATCTTTATCATTCTGGTCGGACTCGGCACGGCCGGTCTGTTCAGCTTTATCAACGTAACCAAGTTGGACTTTCCCGGGCCGATAAAATTGCTGACTGAAGCGGTAAGCCGTCTGCGCAAATTGCCGCCCGGCATCGCCGCCCTGCCGATCGGTCTGCTTATGGGCTTCCTCCCCTGCGGATTCCTCTACGCCATGGCGATCACTGCGGCGCAGAGCGCTGATCCGACTATTGGCGCATTTACGATGTTGGCTTTTGGCCTCGGTACTGCGCCCTCCCTGTTTTTGTTTGGTCTGGCGGCGCATTGGCTCGGCACCCGTGCCCGGCTCTGGATGATGCGCGGCGCGGGGGGGATGGTAGCGTTGATGGGGTGTTGGAACCTGGTCAAACACCTGAAGATGATGGGTGTCTTGTAAACGTCTGATGAAAAGCCAACATCTGCGGCGTTTCCATTGTTCTCATCGTTCAACGTAGCTAACGCTACGCCTAACTTATCCGAGCTGTGGGGGCCTTGCATCTGACGGCTTTTGATCAGCCCTCCTGATTTCGATGTGTAGCGAACTATTTCAGATAACCTCGTCTGTTTCATAATTCAATTTTCTATGTTAATCTTTCTTCCTCCTTATCTTTGCGTTCTGTCTCGATCTTCCTTGGAGGTGTTAATGTTTAAGAAGAAATTCCTTGTTATTATTTTAAGCGGAATTTTGTCCACTCTGTTTGCATCGCCGTCTCTGGCCGAAGACAAGGCCGATAACGATCCCTGGGAAAAATATAGTGTGAGTTTTGGCGGGTTCTTGTCGGCGGTAGATACCAAAGTGAGCCTGGGTTCCAGCGGTGTTGGTATCAGTATAGACCTTGAAGATCTTACAGGATTACAGTCAACTAACCGTTCGTTTCGGCTGAATGCACTCGGTCGTCTCGGAGCATCAAAAAAGCATATGGTTGATGTTAGTTATTTTTACTACAATCGAGATTCTTCGAGACAGCTGCTGGTTGACCAAAACATAGGTACAGCTGGTGACACCGTCCACTCAACGTTCAACATCCAGATCTACAAACTTAATTACAATTACTCGCTATTGATGGATGATCGAATCAACTTATCGGCTGGAATCGGCTTGTATGTTATGCCGTTGGAGTACAACCTTGAGAACGTTACTACTGCCACCAAACTCGAATCGGCGGATATCACTGCTCCCTTGCCGACATTGAATCTTCGTCTGGAATTTGCTCTGACGCCAAAGTTGTTTCTGCGCCAGAGTATTGAACTGTTTTACCTGCAATACGGTGGTTTTACCGGTAGCTTAGTCGATATCAACATCGGTGCCGATTACCGCATCAGTAAACATTTTGGACTCGGTTTGGGGGTAGATTCTTTTAATCTTAAACTGGAAGCCAATGGAAAAGATTATCCGGAAATGAGATTTAACGGTGATATAGATTTTAATTATATAGGTCTGATGCTGTACGGAAAATACTATTTCTAAAAATGATGAAAAACCATCATCTATAGTTTGCAATCAATTAACATAGAAGGCCCGGAGTATCCGCTCCGGGCCTTTTTGACTTTTTGATGAGGAATGTTATTCGAGAATCCGCTCCAGTCGCTCCAGATCATTAATTACCCGCCATGTCCCCTGGCCGAGTTCAACTTTTTTCTTCCAGTCTTCCAGTCGGCCCATATATTTACGCGGATCCATGATGTCGCCACGCAACTTGGTGACGTTGAGAGCGACAACCTCGATCCCTTCAAGCTGTAACGGGATGTCGCGCACATAACCTTTGGCCAACTCTTCCTCCATATCCGAGAAAACAAGAATAATCTTACGCCCGGAACCGGTCTCATAGAGAAATTCTGCTGCCTGCAGGATACCGCCGGTGATGTCGGTATAGGGTGCGCCCTTGACCTCTTTGACAAATTTATCAATATTTGCCTTGAATTCGCGTTTTTGCTGATTGGAGACTGACGGCCTGCCATCAAAAGTAGTTTTCTGTACAATATCTTTTTCGCTGAAGCTGCCGGTATCGATCCGGGCCACAGCCAGCGAGTCGCCCGGTTGCAATGTGCCAAGCATAAAATTGATAATAGCCGCTGCTTTATCCAACTCACGTGTGTAGGTACCTGACGTGTCGAGCAGCATATAGACCGATTTGGAATGACTGGTGGTGTCAGAACAGCCGACCAGCAGCAGAAGAATTCCGATCAGGAGCGAGGACAGACGCTTCATGGGTGCACCTCCTTGTGGGTCGTTTCCGGTTGTTCTTCTGCCGGGGTTTTCTTTACCTTTTCTTCAATCCAGATAGCCGGGAAGATCAGCAGATCATACAGGGCAATCAGAGCCTTGCCGAGATGATTGAAGAGGTTGCCAACAATGCGTAACAGCACGGCTCCGGCGCGCAACAGAAAGGCGAGCGTCAGGCCGATTACGGTGCGTGACGAATGGATGAACGATTCAAGCGGGATAGCGACAAAGGTCAGTGCGAACGGCAGAACAAAGCCGAGGATCATTTGTCCTGCTGTCGGGATCATGCTTGAAACCTGACCGGCAACCACTTCGACACCGGATAGTGATTGACGTAGTGCCTGTAAGTCGGCAGCGATCTGGTCACGCATGAAAGCGAGAGCGGATTCGACGCCGGCCAGAGTAAACAGCAAGGTGAAGGAGATCCAGATCATCTTGCGGCGCATTTTGTCATCGAGTTGACCAATCACCGGGAACAGGTGGGTAATGCGCAGCGATTCCATCAAGAACAGGCCCATTGAAATTTCAACCAGGATGATAACCAGCGCGGCGACATCGGAAATTTTGAAGTTACCGATGTAACTGCCGCCACCGACCATCTCTGACATCGGCAGGGCGATCAGGTTGAAGTTGATGATAGCGCCGCCGATAGCGATTAGCATAACCAGCCCAGAGATAAAGAACTGGGTTAGCGATGAAGAGGAGAGCCGCCGTTCTGCTTCATCAGCCCCGGCGCGAATCTTTTCGTACTCATCCATTTTGACGGTTATCAGTTCCGAGCGTTCATGCAGACCGGTGATGGTCTTGCCGACCTTCTCCAGGGTTTCACTAAGCTTGCGCCAGATCGGCATCATCTTGTTTAACAGCGCGTGGCGCTGTTGGCTCGATTTGCGATAATCGTCCATGGAAGATTTATGATGACGGTCGAGAGTCTTGTTGATCTCACCAAGGATTTCAGCAACGCCACCGTCGCTGTTCGGTATCTGCGCTACCGCCTCAATAGCGGCAATCCAGGCCGGCGGCGATGGTGGTACTTCGGTGCTCTCCCGGTAATCCTCATCGATCCGGGTAATCAGGTCGGCCATGTTGCGGTGAAAGGCCGGGTAGGTCTGCAGATCACGTTTGACAACAGCGTCAACCCGCTGAAATTCCCGCTCCAGATCTTTCTCAATTTCGATCGCTCCGGCAGCGAGCAGCACCTCGCGATTGCGTCGTTTCAGTTTGTTTTCAGCCAGTAAAAATGATTTTGATGCCAGGCGCAGCGCTTGAGAAATAACCCGGGTAAACGAAAGGATCATGCGGTGCATTTGTTGCCGGGCCAGATAGAGCAAGATCAGCAGTGAAAAAATTAAAATCGGGTAAGCGGTCAACGGATTACTCTCGATCATGGATAACAGTGACATAAGACCTCCTTGAACCGATGGGTGCATGACATACGTAATAGCTCGGTATATTATTTACAATGCAAAGGGGAGTCCAAAATCGGCAAAACTGAATCAGGCACTAATTGTAACAGTTATTCAATGGTTTAGGTGGGGAGGGGGGATTTAATACAATTTGCTTTTGGTTTTGGTAAAGTGAAGTGGCGCAGGGGCGGTAACATTATTGGGCGGGTTGGTTTGATAGTTTGTCAGTTAGGGAGTGGTGGTAAAGTGAATTTTACACCCTTAAACTGACCATGGAAAATCCCCCTCGATCCCCCTTTGCAAAAGGGGGAGGTATGAATTGTTCAGGTCGTGTTTGATTCCCCACTCTGAAAAAGGGGGGTTAGGGGGGATTTGTCGATATAGGACTTGAACATCCCGCTGGAATTTTCAAGCTAAATATTCAGTTTGGCGGTATGTAAGCCCTCTGCTCTTTGAACATTTTAAAGATGATGCGACACAGGTGCCGACCCAAAGCTCTGATTGCTTGGTTGTGCCCCTTACCTTCAGCGCGTTTCTTTTTATAATATTTTTGTGATACAGGTACGTACTTCCGATGTCGGTCCACTGCGACCATCATTGCCGCCTTAGCGCGACGATTGACTTGCCGCGGTGCTTTAGTGCCTTGATATTGACCTGAACTGTTATCAAGGGCCGCCATCCCCATATAAAGAGCCAAGCTAGATTCTTTGGCGAAGCGCGAGGCGTTGCCGATTTCTCCAGACAGTTCGGCGGTGCAGACCGGACCAAAACCGGGGATGGTTGTCAGCAGACCGGCCATTTGTGAATCAGCTGCGACTGTAGCCATCTTGGTTTCCAGCGCCTTGATTTGGCGGTTCAGTTCCAAAATACGAGTGGCATCGTCCTGGATCATCTCGCCGACCCATTCGGTCTCAGCACTGAACTGGGCTTGCTTCTGCCACTGTACGATTAGATCGGAGTATTTACGACCAACACCAGGAATTTTACGTACGGTTTTCAGTTGTAACCGCTGTAGCTTTTGCAGATCGTCAGTACAGGTGAGCAGGCGAAGGAACCAGAGGT
>JAUVAJ010000060.1 GCA_030591795.1 Desulfuromonadales bacterium
AGATTCTCTGCTCATCGAGATACTCGACCCAGACATGCGCGGCCCGCTCTCCAACCAGATAGTAGCCACCGAGCGAATTATAATCGCCGCCAAAATAGCCGCCGACCAATCGGGCCGGCACCCCGGCTTCGCGCAGCATTACAGCGAAAGCCGATGCAAAATGTTCGCAGTAGCCCCGCTTCGACTCAAACAAAAAAGTATCGACCGGGTCACCTGCCGTCGGCAGATTCTGCGTCGCGTAAACCAACTTCTGCCCCCGGAAAAAATCCTTGATGGCGGTCACCCGCTCCGCCCGACCCTTGATCCCGGACAACTCAGTACGAACATATTCTCTGGCCCGTGGAGCAATCGCAACCGGGAGCGGTAGATACTCCCGTTCAGAAACCTTCGGCGACAAGGCTAGATCGCTGCCGATCCGCGACATTACATCATAACTCCGTGCCCGCTTGGTTGTTCTTGTCGAAGTGTAAATATTGTCACGTTTAACCGAATAGCGAATACCGGTTACGGTGTGCGGATAATCGAGCGTAACCAGAAATTTGCGTTTTCCAGCTTCGGGGAAAATGGTCAGTTCAGCTACCCTACCGCCGCCTGGAACTGTATAACCGGAGCCAGCGAGACCTTCACGTTTCCAGACATTACCCTCGAGTCGATCAAGAACAGTCATCCGCCAGTAAAGGTCCTCCGGTGCCCATTCACGGCTTTCGGCTCGAAAAGCGACGCGCAAATCAGCGGCTGTACCGGAGACACTCCCCGGACTGACCTCTTCTGAGAAACCAACTCCGGAAAGGTCACCTGGATTGAGAAAATCCCAGAGCGGGTGCTGGGTACGCGGCAGGATAAAGAAAAACAGGATCGCCAGCAGTAGAGAACCGGCGGGCAGCAGCCAGGTCGTTTTGCGCAGGAGACTAAAACTCGCCCGATCAAGCGCCATGTTCGGATCACTGACATCGAAACAGAGTAGGACCAGGCCATAAATCAAGGCGCCGACCATCAATAACATGAGCGGTAGAAATGACAAGTGCAGGGTCAATAGCGTAGAACCAGCCAAAGCGAAACCGGAAATCAGAAAAATTTGCAGGAAGTTTCGTCCCTGTTTTTCAGTCAGCAGCCGCACGGCCAGAAGCAGAACTGTAATATTCAACGCCGGCAACACCAGGTTCTGGCGATCGATCTGGAACGCGTAAAAGATGAAAACAAGAATGGACAGGAGCGTCGCCACCGGTGTCGACAGCAAATAACGCTGTTTACGGTCCGACCAGAAGCCGACAGCTAGCGCACCAACGATAACAATCTGTACCGGCAGATCGAGATACAGATAGACCGGCGTCACCCCGAGCAAAGCGACAACGATGGTCAGATTTTCAAGTTTGCGTCTGATCCGAACCATAAAGTGCAAGCTCCGTTAGCAACAGTAACCGGTGTCGCCGTCCATCCGATGGCGGAATCAGCATGTGCGGCAATTGCAAACCGATCGGCCGATTGTTACGCAGACAGTGACCGACCAGCCAGGTCGCACAGCCGAGCTGCTGTTCAATATTTTCTCCCGGCAACTCCCTGAGGTCGAGAACCAGCGGCTCACCGGTCGAATCGGCCAACTCCTTGACCAGCAAGTCCCCCTGCCGGGCCGAAAGTTTCCAATGAATCATCTTCATCGGTTCACGACCGCTATAATGGGCGATACGTTCAATATCCCCATCACCGCCACGGCGCGCTGCCGCATGCGTACCGGTCCGCTTGCCATCCGCATTCGGCAGCAATTCACGACAGGCGCGCGGCGCCGGGAACACGGTCACTGCGCCCGCCTCCTGAGCTGAAAAACTACGGATAAAGAAATTGACCGGAAATCGGGAACGAAAGGTACTCGGCGGCACCGGTTGCCGGCCCCGGTTCGGGATAATCAGGGGAAGTGGTTTACGTGCAGACTGCCGACCGGCAAGAATCGGAAACAGGACCGCTCCATCGCCGACTTCGACCGTTATCAGGAAAGCGGGGAAACGTTTCCGGTTATAGAGCTTAACACTGGCCAGAGTTTCAACCCCGGCAAACATTTCATCCGGTGTGGTCACTTCAAGCTCGAGCCGAGCCAGATTGTAGCGCCCGATCAGGCCGGAAACCGCCATGAAGCCGAGCAGAGACGCAACCATCAGGTAGAGCAGATTATTGCCGGTGTTGACCGCAGCAAAACCAAGCAGCAGGGTGATCGCGATATAGAGACCACCCGACCGGGTCAGTTTCAGGCCAATGGTACGGCGATGCTTTCGAGAACCGATTGCAGTACCTCTTTCTTGTCGAGAGTCTCCTGTTCGGCGCGCATAATCAGCCGATGCGCCACAACCGGACCTGCCACCGCCTGGACATCTTCCGGGATGACATAATCCCGCCCGGCCAGAAAAGCATAGGCCTTGGCCGCCTCGGCCAGACTCAGGCTGCCGCGGGTCGAGATCCCGGCCAGGATGAAGCGGTGCTCGCGGCTGGCGACCACCAGCCGATAGATGTAGTCGATCACCTTATCACCGAGGTAGATGGTGCTGCGGACGGTCGCCTGTGCTTCAAGAATCTCGGCCTCGGTCACCAGCGGCTTAATGCGTCTGATATCATCCCGGATACTCCCGTCACGAATAATCGCCTTCTCCATCTCTTCCGGTGGATAACCGATATCGGTGGTGATCAGAAACCGATCCATCTGTGATTCCGGCAGCGGATAGGTGCCGACCTGCTCGGCCGGGTTCTGGGTCGCGATGACCAGAAACGGATTCGGCAGCACCCAGGTTTTCCCTTCGACCGTTACCCGCCGCTCCTCCATCGCCTCAAGCAGGGCACTCTGGGTCTTCGGCATCGCCCGGTTGATCTCATCGATCAGCACGATATTGTTGAAAATTGGCCCTTCGATGAAACGAAAGCTGTTGTCATCCCGATTGTAGACCGACAGGCCGGTGATATCAGAAGGGAGCAGATCGCTGGTACACTGGACGCGCCCGAAGGACAAGCCGAGAGCGTTGGCCAACGCCAGGGCCAGGGTGGTTTTGCCAAGACCGGGGATATCCTCGATCAGCAGGTGGCCACCTGATAAAATGGCGGTCATCGCCAGGCGCAAGGCGCGGGATTTCCCCTGCAGGTGGTTCTCCAGCAGGGAGTCGATGACATGGATGATGGCCTTGCGGCCGGGCAACACCGGCGCGGTCTGTTTCGGGTCTGTTTTCATAACCTATATGGTAACAGATTTTACGGCTGAATGCGCTGTTCCAATCCGGAAAATATTTGTCTGTTGCTGCTATATCCGGTAGGCTTAACCGGTTAGCAGCTAACCAACGCCAACCGGTCGGAGCTTTTCTTTGGACCAAACATTTGACTCAGCGCCGTTAGCCGGCGATTGCATTATTTGCAAACTGTGCGGCCAACCATCTGGAATCCCGACCTTCAGACTGAAGGCTGCCAGCATCTACCGCTGTCGCTATTGTGACTTCCATTACCTCGACCGGCTTGATCCGCCACCGGAAAATACGGTTGCCACCCTGACCGAACCGCAGTATCGCTACATCGACGATCGCTTAGCCGCCAACGCCCGAATCCTGACCAGGCGCTTGCAGCTGGTTCGGGAATTCAGCGACCTGTCTGGCCGGCATTGCCTCGATATCGGCACCGGGGTCGGGCAGTTTCTGTTGCTGCTCGCCGATAATGGCGCGGTATGTCAGGGGCTTGAACCGAGCGGTCTGCGCCGCGAATTTGCCCGGCAACGGTTCGGCCTCGAGCTGTCTCGACATCTGGTCGAGGAACCTTTCTGGCACGATCAATACGACTCATTTGACCTGATCACCCTCTGGGATGTACTCGAACACGTCAACGATCCGGTCGCAACGCTCCAGGCGGCCTTTGCCCTGCTCAAGCCAGGTGGACTCTTATTGGTCGAAACCGATAATCGCGACAGCCTCAGCTATCGCCTGAGTACCCTTGTCTACCGCCTGACCCGGGGTGGCTCAGCCCTGTTTCTGCCGAACGTCTACCGCCCGGTGCCATTCGGCCACAAACAGATATTCCGGCCAGAGCAGCTTTACACACTGGCTATTCGCTGCGGCTTTGAACTGGTCGCAGCCACCCCGCACCGCACAGAAACCGCCCGAAACAAAAGGCCCGACTACCGGCCGACCGGCCAGATCGTAATGGTCGCCCGAAAACCGGTTTAACCGGTCAAGGGAGGTTGCTGCCGTTTCAGCCATAATTTGAACAGTTCCATCGCCAGCAGCAACAACGACGCAAGAATACAGAAATAGAGCCAGTATTCCAGTGTCACCGGCGCAACACCGAGCACCTTCTGCATAAACGGCAGGTTCATGGAAAGAATATGGACCCCCTGAGCGGCGATCAAACCGAAGATCAGCAACCGATTTCGACTGAAGGGAACCCGGAAGGCCGACAGCCGTTCGGAACGACAGTTTAAAACATGGAAATTTTCCAGCAACACCATTAACAACAAGACAAAGTTGCGCGCCGCATCAATCTCAACCCCCTGCCCAAGCAACCAGATCCAGGTGGTAAACGCAACCAGGCCCATGACCAGTCCTGATAATATCACCTGTTGCAACATCATCCGGTTAAACAGACCTTCACTGGCCGGACGTGGCGGACGCTGCATGACCCCCGGTTCACCCCCCTCGCAGGCCAGAACGACATCCTGAATACCATTGGTCACCAGATTGAGCCAGAGGAGCTGCACCGCCAGTAACGGCAGCGGCATACCGAACAACAGCGCCAGACTGAACAAGACCAGCTCTGCGCCCCCGGTGGAGATCAACAAGTAGACCACCTTGCGGATATTGTCGTAGGCAAATCGCCCTTCCTCGATCCCGGCAACGACCGAGGCGATATTATCGTCGGTAACGATAATCGAGGCCGTATCCCGGGCGACATCGCTACCCGAGCCCATAGCTACACCGATATGCGCCTGACGCAACGCCGGCGCATCATTGACGCCGTCACCGGTAACCGCGACAAAGTGTCCCAGCTCACGCAGGGTTTCAACAATCCGCACCTTTTGCAACGGCGACACCCGGGCGTAGACCCGTACCTGTTTAACCAGATCAATCCAGGCCTCTCCCTCCAGACCGGACATCTCCATGCCGGTCAACATCTGTTCCGGCCCCGTCGCCAGACCGAGCTCACGTGAAAGAGAGAGCGCGGTAGCCGGATGATCGCCGGTGATCATCACCACCTGGACCCCGGCCTTTTGACAGGTCGCAACCGCCTCTTGCGCCTCCGGTCGCAACGGATCGATAAACCCGACCAGTCCGAGCAAGGTCAGTGGCGGCAGCGCTTCGATCCCGGCATGGTCATTGAGTTTTTCCTGCTCACGCGGGCAGGCATCAGCAACAGCCAACACCCGGTAACCGAGTCCAGCCAGACGCTCTGCCTCGGTGACGATCCGCAACGGATCGATGGCACTCTCGCCCTGTTCGGTCAACATTGTGGCACAGATCGGCAACAAACGCTCGACCGCGCCCTTGACCGCTACCCGATCCGCCCCGGCTTCATGGTAGAAAACGGCGGCGAACTGCTCGGCCGATTCATACGGAATTTCGCCAGTCACTTCGATCCGGTTCCGGACCGTAAAAGGGTCAATACCCAGTTTCCAGGCATAGGCGAGCAACGCCACATCGATGGCATCACCGTGATGCTGCCAGCCATCCTGATCCTGACCCAGCTCAGCCTCGTTACAGATAACAGCGGCCCGGGCCAGACGTTCGAGGCTATCCGTCTCGGCTTGGCCGACCGTATCGCCAGCGACGGGTCGAACCTCGCCGTCCCCGGCATGGCCCTCGCCACTGACCTGAAATTCATCACCGGTCGACAACCAGATGATCCGTGCCGTCTGACGATTGATCGTCAGCGTCCCGGTCTTGTCGCTGGCGATGCAAGTGCAACTGCCAAGCCCTTCTACAGCGGTCATCCTGCGTACGATCACGTTGCGCCGTGCCATACGTGAGGTAGCAATGGCCAGGGCAACCGTCATGGCCACCGGCAACCCTTCCGGAATCGCCGATACCGCCAGGGCAACGCCGATGAAGAACACCTCGACCAACGGCGTTCCCTCGGCCAGAGCGATCACCGCCAGCAACAGAATCAACCCGAGGATAACCAGACTGATCTGCCGGGCGAAACGCTCCATCCGGATCACCAGCGGCGGCTTGGTCATCGCTGATTCGGTCACCGCTTTCGCGATCTTGCCGACTTCGGTTCGCATTCCGGTGGCAACCACCAGCCCGAGACCACGGCCGGCCACCACCGTTGACCCGGCATAGGCCATATTGATTCGCTCACTCAGCGGAACCGCTGCGGTTAGTGTTGTGATCCCCTTCAACACCGCTTGCGACTCACCGGTCAACAGCGATTCATCGATACTCAGGTTGCGGATTTCAATCAACCGGAGATCTGCCGGCACCCGATCGCCCGACATCAGCTTCACCAGATCGCCTGGAACCAGTTCGGATGCTGACAGTTCATGCTCTTGTCCGTCCCGGCGCACCCGGGTCATAGCCTGTATCAGTTGCTGCAAGGCGGCAGCACTCTGTTCGGCCCGCCACTCCTGGAAGGTGCCGAGAATCGCATTCAGCAAGACGACCGCGGTGATAAATCCGGCATCTGTGAGTTCACCGATGATTACAGAAATCAGTGCCGCGCCGAGCAGGATGTAGATCAGGGGACTGAAAAACTGGCGGACAAATATCTCTAACACGCCAGGGGGTGATTTTACCGGCAGGACATTTGCGCCGTACTGTAGACGGCGCTGCTCAACGTCAGCTGTATCGAGCCCGACCGGCGAACTTTCGAGCTGCTGAAACGCCGACGCCGAATCAATGCTGTGCCAGGAAACCGGCACGGTGTCGTGCAGGTTCTGGTCCGGGTGAACAGTTCCAACCATCCCAACCTCCAGGAAACATATTTGGTGTTAGAATAGACTTATGTAAAGTGTAGCAGATGCCACCCGGATGCCTAGCTGGCAGATTCCGATTTCGACCGGCTTATGCGTTGCTCAGTTTATCGAGTTGTGCTTTAATGCGTCGACTCAAACCTGTGAGAAAAACATGATTGAACATACCGCCTATCTCGGTCTGGGGGGCAATCTTGGTGATCGTCTGTCGACGCTGCGTCATGCTCGTCAGAAACTTGATGAGACCGCAGCCGTTCAGGTTAATAATGCCTCTTTTCTCTATCTAACAGCACCGATCGGAGGTCCGGCTGATCAGCCGGACTACATTAACGGTGTGCTTGAAATAACAACCACTCTCGAACCAGGGGAATTGTTGCATCTCTGCCAGTCGATTGAAGCCGACTTCGATCGGCAACGTTTCGTCCCCTGGGGCGCTCGAACCCTCGATATAGACATACTCCTCTACGCCGACCGGATGATTGACACAATAAATTTAAAAGTACCGCACCCGCGACTGCCGGAGCGGGGCTTTGTTCTGCAGCCGTTGTGTGACCTGGCTCCGTATTTTATCCATCCCCAACACAAGCAGACCTTTGCCTCCCTTTTGATAAAAATTTCACCCCTGCAAGGGGTGCATCGGCTGAATGAAGTGTGGTAGGGTGCGCGAATGATCAAAATCCTTATTTATGCCCTGATTTTTTACGTTGGCTACACCCTGATTTCTGCTATTAAGCGCTCTCTGTCAGCACCGAAGAATCAAACGCCGGCGGAGAAGAGTCGTGAGGGGGAAACCATGGAGCGTGACCCGCAATGCGGAACCTATGTGCCGCGTGGTGATGCGATCCGCAAATCGATCCGGGGCACCACCCATTATTTCTGTTCAAACAAGTGCCGGGATGCCTATCTGGCCGAAAATAAATAATCGAATATTTACCGAATCAATGGAAGGAACAGCAAAATGAAGTTTTTCATCGATACCGCAGAGGTTACAGAAATCAAGGCAGCCAGCGAACTCGGATTGGTTGATGGCGTCACCACCAACCCGTCGTTGATCGCCAAAAGCGGCCGTGATTTTCGTGAAGTAATCACCGAAATAGCCGAACTGGTTGACGGCCCGATCTCGGCTGAAGTCATCTCGCTCGACGCCCCAGGGATGGTCAAGGAAGCCCGCGAGCTGGTGCAGATCAACCCGGAGCGGATTGTTAT
>JAUVAJ010000150.1 GCA_030591795.1 Desulfuromonadales bacterium
TGGGATGCTGCTTCTCCACTAAATCTCGATGTCGGTTTTCTGGCGGCAGAGGCAACCGGTAGTGCCACATTGAGTGCTGCTGTAAATATCACAGCACAGAATTATCTTGATCCGAAGGATGATCCCACTCTCACTGTAATAATCGATAACTTGGGAACCGATTTCGATCTGGACTTGGCAGTCACTGTTCCTCAAGGGAACGTGACAGGGTTAGATGCATTCGATGATCTGTCAATTTCCCTGACAAACGGCAATCCGTTTGCTGGGCAGGATATCGACAACATTATTTACGAAGGGTTCGGCGTTGACAACCTGGGTAAATTCAAGGAGTTCAGTGCGGCTACTTTTATCAGTCAAGTCGGGGCGGTTCGAGACTGGTTCGGCAGTGTGACTGAAAGTGAGGTCTTTACCAGTATCGATATCCCCTTTGTCGCGCCGGCATTAAATACGGTTTTTGATCTTGCCGATGCTGTGGGTGACACCCTGCTTTATGATGATGGTGACGATGGCGAAGACGACGGCACGACCTTGGTTGTCGACTTGCGAGAAGCCTTGGCTGCGGCAAATCTCGACGAGAAAATTCGTGTCGAAGGTGATGGTGGGAAAATTACCTTTATTGCGGTGGATTCTTCGATCAGCAGTATTGTCGTAAGTGGTGCAACGGCAATCGGCTTTGATGGTTCCGAGACTTTTGAGAATGACAAACTGACTGCTAATACAAATGCGCCTGATGGGGGCGTGCTGAGTAGTGATGTCAGTTTTGCCCTCAGCTTGGTTGAAAAGGGGGAGCTCAACGACTATACCGTCAGCTTGACGGCGGATTCGACCGCCAACAACGAAACCATCGGCAATGATCACGCCAAATTGCTGGATGAAAACAATCAGGCGACATTTAAATCGGCACAGGATCTTGCCAATAAGTTGATCGAGATTTTTGGTTTCGGCGATAACGTAGAAGCCGAATATGACGCTACGGCCAAGCGCTTAACGTTTGAACTTAAATTCAGCCCGGTCGACTTCAACCTTGATGTGCCGGTCGATTTCAATTTTGATCTCAGCCCGATCGGTAATATCGGCACTGTTGGCAGTCCGGAAATTTCGCTGGGAGCAGGCGTTGATATTGAATTGACCCTCGGGATGGATTTAAGTGACAGTCCGCCAGGTGCCGGGAAGGATCTCGAAGTAGATACTAACCTGGTTGATCTCAAAGGGATTGATGATCTAGCTGACGCGATCAAGACAGCATACTCCCTGTCACCGGAAGAGGTTCCGACTGCCGAACTGAGTAATGCGGATAGCGTTGATATCGATTTTATCAATTCCGGCGCAGAATTAACCGGTGACCCGCAGCTGGAATTCAATTCTGACAGCATTGAGCGCAATGATGGTCGCGATTGGTCGGATGACGGGTTCAGAGTGGGGCAACAGATAACGGTCACCGGCTCCTCGAACAATAACGGTTCCTACAAAATTGCACAAATTTCCGGTGCAATCATAACCATCACCTCTGCCGATTTGACGGCAGAAACCAAAAGCAATGTCACTGTTGCCGGCCCGGCGCCGATGCTGAGCGAAAGTCCGAATTTGAGCTTTTCTGCTGCCGATAGAACCATCACCCGTGCCGCAGGCAGCTGGCTAGAAGATGGGTTTGTCGGTGGTTCCTATATTGTTGTTGAAGGTGCCGGTGTTAACAATGGTGTCTACCTGATTGCGACTGTCAGTGGCGATATTCTCAGTCTGACATCATCAGCGGTACTGGTAACACAGGAGAATGTAAAAAAGGTCACTGTTGTTGAGCCGGACAGTATCAAGCTGAACTCCGGCGGCAATTGGGAGACTGACGGCTTTAAAGCAGGGCAACTGCTATCCATCTCCGGCACCCAGTTGAATAACCGCTCGGTTCTGATTGCAGATGTTTTGGAAGGCGGAACGCTGTTGATGTTGTCCGCTTCCAGCAAGTTGCTGGATGAAAACCTGAATAATGATACCGATCTGAAGATTGCCGGCGGGTCGATAATCCGTTTGTCGCAAGCTGCGACGTTCGAGATCGACGGTGTTGCGGTCAAGGTGCTGGCACAATTCGATAGTGATTCTCCGTTCGTTTCGGCGACCTCGGACAACAACAATCAATTCGATCTGGTCAACGATATCAACTCCGCACTCGATGAGGCGGGCCTGAAAGAAACCGTCAAGGCCGAGCTGAAAAACGGCCAAATTATTGTGACTGATATTTCAGGGCTGGCCGCAAGTCCCTTTGTATTAACCACCGATGAAGCTGACACTGCTCACACCGAACTTGGGTTCGCAGCCTCTCAAACGGCGGATTCTGCTGATTTGTTAATTACCCTGAGTGATAGCACCATTGCTCCGTATCGAATTACCCTGGATGGCGTAACCACCATTCAGGATGTTATCGATCGGATCGAAGCCGGGACCAATAATCAGGTCAAAGTTGAAATCAACCCGGAAACCAATGCCGGATTGCAGTTGTTACTGGTTCCGGCGCTTACCGGCAATCCGCGTCTCAGTTTCGATGCTACGGAAAACACTATTCTTTTTGATGACAGCAGCCTGAGCTGGGCTGACTATGGTTTTGTGATCGGCCAGCAAATCCGCGTGTCCGGTGCGAGTGACGATAATGATGGCACCTATAGTGTTGCTGGTATCAGCGCCCATGAGCTGACACTCAGTGGCAGCAGCCTGGTTGCACAACAGTCGATCAAAGATGTGCGCATCACTCTTGCCGGCAGTGAAATCTTCCGGGTCGAAGCGGTTAACGGATCGAAGGTCGCAGGCAGACTCGGTATTCTCAAGGCTGATGTCAGCTCTGATGTGGATGAGAGCGGGAAGGTCGATGCGAATGACAGTGACGGTCTGATCGTCGGCGAT
Source organism: Desulfuromonadales bacterium (assembly GCA_030591795.1). The sequence goes on from JAUVAJ010000150.1 coordinate 2,890, forward strand.
GCAATTGCCGGTGTGTCCATTTGGGATCGGTTTTTTATTCAGGACCCGAAAGTTGAGGGGAATGTTTTTATCAATGCCGGCGATGCAGCGACTGACGGCATTACGGTGACCGGCGATTTCGGTTTTGTGTCGATCGATTTGAACGGCTATGGCGCCTTTGATACGACCCTGACCTTGGACCTGGATGATCCTACGCCGGATGTCGAAGGTATAACGGTCAATGAATTGATCGACAGTCTGAGTCATATCGAGTCGATCGTCTCCTGGCCCGAAATTGGCGGCCCTAAGATCAGTGGTGAGGAATTACGCTTTGCAGAGAAGACCATCGTCCGCACCAATAATGAAAGCTGGGACGGTTTCTCCGCCGGAGAATATATCAGTGTCTCCGGGGCGACAGGACAGAACAATGGGCAGTACAAAATTACCGAGATCAGCGGCAGTATCCTGACGCTTGAATTAGATGATAATTTTGCCAATGAGACGACAGCCGGGGCAACAGTTCTCAACGAAATCGGTTCTTTCCGTTTCAATCTCGATATTGTACCGGACTTCGGTCTTATTAATGAAGAACAGACATCTGAGGTTATTGTCGCGCTGTTCGATTTCGGTAATCCATTTGCTGATACCGACTTCAATAGCGATAACTTCACCTTGGGCTCGGATGACAAGAGTTTTACGCTGGAGGGAGACTGGACCGACCGCATTAAGGCCGGTGCCGATGTGATTGCCGAACTTGAAGCCTCGCTGTTTGATGGCGTTGTTTATATCAGTGAGAACAGTTTTCAGCTGGAAGGAGATCAAAGTAAGAATTTTGAGCTTGGCGCCAAGATGACTGCTGTGCTGACAGTAGGGGCAGAGAGCAAAACCGTAACCAGTAAAATCAAAACCATCAATTATGACGAAGATTCCGATCAGACGGTATTTACCATTCAGGATAACCTATTAACCGCCGATTTAAGCAGCGTTTCGATTGCTACGAAGGATGTAAAAACCAAGGTTTCCAGCCTTAATTATGACGAGGCTGCCAACAGAACCACAATTGTTGTCGTTGATGAGGTGCTGACCAGTGCTGTCAACAGCTTGAACGTCGATACTCCGCGCGATCTTGATTACCTGTTGCAGCTGCCTGATCTGGGCGAACTGGTCAAGTTCGATGACCTCGGCATCAGTCAGATTATCGATGGTTTGCTTGAGCTGTCCGATTTCCTTGCTGACTTCGAAGCCTTCGGTTTTCTTGATGAACCGATCCCCATTATTGATGTCAGTATCAATGATGTCCTGTCCTTCGCCGATCGTTTCGATGCAGCAGTGCAGCAGGCGCAAAACAATCCTGCCGGAACCCTGCAAGTTCTGGAGGCAAAACTCAAGGAAGCGCTGGGGATTCCGGCCGGGATTGATTCCGACGCTCTCGGTTTTACAGAGCGCCAGAGTTCGGATAGCGGAATATTGACCGGCAACGCTTTAACCGATGCTGATGTCGCCGATTTGCATAATGACGCCGTTTTTCTCCTTTCACTGGATAATGGGCCGTCGCAGTTGATCAAGGTTGAAACGGATACGGCAGATACGATCGATGAGTTGATTGTCAATGTGAATGCTGCGTTGTCGGTCGCTTTTGCGGCAAAGGTTCAAGCGCGTCGGACCGGCAATGACGAGATTGAATTTTATACGTTGGACAGTGAGTCACTCGCTATCAGCAATCCTATCGATTTTTCTATTTATCAAGATGGTGACCTGCAGATGTTCCGCATCGATTTTGGCCTGGGTATCGGTTTTACGGAAGCTCTGGATGTGGAATTCGATTTAGGTGATTCCGGCATATTGTCCGGTGCGGCCGGTCTGGAAGCTTCCGGCGCCATCGATTTTGCACTCGGTCTCGGTGTTGATCTTAATAATCCCAGCGATGTTTATCTGTTTGATTCCAGCATCACCGGTCAACTGGAAGCGATCGGTAATGACCTTGCCTTCCGTGCCGGAATTGGACCTGTCGGTGTGTTTATTAATGGCGGTGAAGTTCAGGTCGGTGGTGATATCGGCAACAAACTGTTCAGTCTGGGACTCGACTTCGACAACGACAACACAACTCGAAACGGGCTTAAACTGGTTTCGGATATCGTTTTGGCTGATGACTTTTCTGCTGAATTCAGCGGTTCCATCGTTGCTGATCTGCCGGTCTATTTTCCTTCCGAATCCCTGCATAAAGGGTCTGTTGTCTTTGCCGCGAGTCTGTCAGTGGATGATGATGGCAACCTCGAAACCACAAGTGTTTTGGGAGCCGTAGATCCCACAGGGGCCGACATCGCTATCGGCGATTTGTTTAGCTTCGATCTAAACGAACTGAGTCTGATGGACAACATGCTGCTGGCCGTGGACGGAATCGATGCTTTCCTCGAAGGCTTGCAGGATGTGTTGGATGGTGAAGTATTCGGATTACCTCTGCCGCTGATCGGTGACAA
>JAUVAJ010000326.1 GCA_030591795.1 Desulfuromonadales bacterium
CACCGAAACCGGCAAAGTAGTGCAAGCCAACGGTACCGGTCACGATGACGCGATCGGCCTCAATCACGCGGCGATTGATTTCGACCGGCAAACCACTTGCGGTGGAGCCGAGTGAGATCAACTCTTGTGAATCATCACATTCATGATCGCTGACCCGGATGCGGCCGAACAGAGGGCCGAGAATCTTTTTGTGTTCCGCTTCGGTTTGCTTGCGATGGATGCCGAGAGCAATAATGATCTCTATAGCCTGATCCGGAATGCCGGCCCGGTTCAAACGCTCGACCAATAGTGGCAGATAGAGTTCACTGGCGGTGTAGCGGGTGATGTCGGAGGTGATGATCACCACAGATTCGCCCGGCATTACACAATCTTCCAGTAGACGATCGCCATATGGTGCATCGAGAGCCAGGGCCAGTGTGGTCTGCGGGTCAGTTGTAACTGTGGCTGAAGCCTGTAGAATCGTTGCCTCCGGCAGTCGGCATTCGAGTTGTTCCATTCCGTAATTCAGGCTTGTTGTTCTCAAAACATTACCTCGCTAGTCATCTTTTGATTGTACTCGTCTCGGAAATAGAGCGCAAGTGTTCTGCCTCCAAAAAAAACGGCCGCGCAAAGGCGGCCGCTTTTAGACATTCCAACTGGTCAATCAGCACAATAACTACAATTGCGTCCATTGGCTTTAGCCTTGTAGAGGCGTTTGTCGACGGTTTCCATCAGGGTGGATCCGTCCTTGCCGTCATCGTCGTAGGTAGCGATACCGAGGCTGATGGTCAGGTTGCCTTCTGGTTGCGACGCTTCGCCTTCAAACGGATGCGCTTCAATCTGCTTACGGATCTCTTCACCGATTTTGCAGGTCAATTCTTTTGAAGTTTCGGGCAGGATAATGGCGAATTCCTCGCCGCCGTAGCGGCAGAGAATGTCGGAGCCACGGAGGCGGGAACCGATCAGATGGCCGATCGATTTCAGGGCAACGTCTCCGGCTGGATGGCCGTTGACATCGTTGTATATTTTAAAGTTGTCGACATCGAGAAAAATAAGTGAAAATCCACGGTCATGCCGGTTGCAGCGCAATACCTCAACCGTCAAGGCCTCCTGGAAGTAGCGGTGGTTGTACAGTCCGGTCAGGCCGTCGCGCACGGCCAATTCCTTCAGCGCGATATTGGCAGCCATCAGCTGGTCGTTCTTTACCTTCAGCTCTTCGAGCAGACGTTTGTTTTCTTTGATCAGGTGTAGTTTTTCCACCGCGCGGTCGGCGACATTCGAGATCATGTCGAGATCATCAAACGGCTTGACCAGATAGTCGTAAGCACCGGCACGCAGGGCGGTGATTGATGTATCGAGTGAGGCATGGCTGGTAATAATGACCACCTGGGTCTCCGGGTTGATCTGTTTTACCGCTTGCAGCAGTTCCAGCCCATTCATGTTGCCCATGACAATATCAGTGAAAACGACCGGAAAAGGATCTTGTCGGAAAAGTTCGAGCCCTTCTTCACCGTTTTGGGCCACGGTTACTTCATACCCTTCTTCGTTAAGAACCTGGGACAGGATAATCCGCAGGCTCTGTTCGTCGTCGACGACCAGAATGCGGCCTTTTTGCTGTTCTTTATGCATGGTTTTCCCCTGTAATACGTAATCGCATCAATGGATGCTGTCCGAGCATACGTTGGTGGTCATTTCTCGCGCCAGATCGAGCAGTTCACTTTGTTCACCACCATCCTCCGGGAAGCAGGCGACTCCTACCTGCAGGATCGCCTGTGGCGGCGCCTGATCACCGAGCAAAGTTGTTATCAGGTCGACGCAGAGGCCGGAGATACTGTCGGCAACCAATGTTGCACCATCGCGCCCGGTCTCCGGCAGGATGATACTGAGAGTATGGTTGTCATAGCGGGCCAGCAGGTCTGATTTGCGTAAGCGCTCCTGAATCGACTGGACTATGGATGGCAGTGCACCTTCTACAGCTCTGATTTCAAAGTTATCACCGCCGATGTGCAGATCCGGATTCAATCGCATAAGAATTATCGAGAAGGTCCGGTTGTGGCGCTTGCCTCGTTCTATCTCAGCAGCGAAGGACGATTCAAACAGGCTCTGGTCGTGGAGTCCGGTCTGTGGATCACGGATATTTCCGGTCAACTGGTTGTTGGTGCTCTCCAGCTCCGTGACTTTGCTGCGCAGTGAAACTATCTCCATCTGCTCCTGTTGTCGGGAGGTCAGATGCTCTTCAGCCCGTTCAAGTGACGCCGTGATCGAGTTAAACAGGTCGTCAGTTTTTAACAGGAAGTCAAGAGCGTCAAGGCGCATGACCTCGACCACCGAATCGAGCGATGGAAAGCTCGAGGTGACTATGACCTCGGTTTCAGGGTGCTCACTTTTGATAGTTTCGAGCAGGTCAATGCTGCCGATGCCGACCAGGTGCAGATCGAGAATCACCACCGGAGCTGGCTCAAGCCGAAAGGCTTGCAGCGCTGCATTGCCGTTTTGCATGCTGACCACTTCGTGCCCTTCCTCTTTGAGGAAATCGTGCAAAGCTTCGCGAGTATGGTCACTATTTTCGATTAAAAATATGCGCATTCAATCAACTCCGGAATTGGTTGAGTATGCGGTAGCCAGCTTACCTTGTCAATGTTTGCTGTGTTGCAAGAAGCCCTTGTGTAGCGGCGCAAGTTACACTTTGCCGAGAGGGGGCAAAGTGATAGTGAAGGTTGTCCCCTCGCCGGGAGCCGTGGCGACGCGAATAGTTCCGTTGTGCTCCTGGATTATGCCGTAACTGACCGATAGACCTAGCCCTGTCCCCTCGTCGGACGGCTTGGTGGAAAAGAACGGGTCAAATACGCGTTTGGCGATTGATGGCGGCATCCCCGGGCCATCATCGATAACCCGTATTTGTACGTTGCCCAGAGCGTCGACATCGACCCGGATAGTGACGGTGCCCGGGTTGTCTTTCATCGCCTGTTGAGCATTGA
>JAUVAJ010000055.1 GCA_030591795.1 Desulfuromonadales bacterium
AGAGAGAACTTGGGGCTACCGCCCCTGAAAAAGGAACTGATCAGACCACAGATACTTCGGGAAAGTGTCTCTTAGCTTTCAGGCTAAAGAGTGCCAAAGGGTTTGACGACGTACAATCTCTTCGCACCACTCATCGCTTCCGACTTCTGGTGAGCAGCCTGTAAATAAAATCAACACAAATAGCAAAACTAGAAAACTACTTAATTTGAATAGATCCTCAATTAACCTCCATGAATATTATTATGTGGCAAAGTTTCAACGCCATAAAATATAAACTTTTACTGACCTTATACAGTAATAAATTTCACTATTTGTTCTTTCCTTTACCTTTGTCCTTGTTCTTCTTCCCAGCATTGCTCTTATGGTTAGTGTTACCAATATCACTGCCTTGTTTCAACGCATGAAACTCTTTTGACCCTGGCTTTATGTCCAGACTTTTTGCAATTACCCCCCAGCCTTTGTGCTTTCCTGATTGATATTTATTCAAAACATAATCTACAGGTTTTGATGACATCTCTCCCAGTCGCAATACCATGTATGCATCAGCAGGACTGTCTACATTACCTAGCACAACTTTGACCTGAGCGTCTCCAATATTAAATCGAGTGGAAAGTTGCGCTCTGAAACCGGAAGGATCTGCTTGTGCTCTAATGCTAAGTTCTCTTGTCCAGTCGAAATCTGATGCGACCACAAATGTTGCAGATAACAAAGTGACCATCATAACAAACAATAAAAATGAAACTTTTAATATCTTCATAATATCCTCCCTAGCGGGCGCACTTCTTGTGTATTTCGTTGAAAATTCAGTCCTATAAATGGCGTTCAATGAGACACTTGATCAGCGTCAGAAAATGAGTGACTTAGGAGACGTTGGTCGCTAATTCTACACGCTTGGTCCTGTCATTTATTGTAAAGAAGCGCGTATCATTAGAGTGGTTCATCCAATGGCTATCTGTACTGACTGAAGGCGTGATTGAATCTCTTGATAATCAACAAGTCTATCATCGGGATTTTTTACCAGCATACCCATAACCAAATCAGAAAGGTCTTCGTTAAGGTCATCATTATGTTTAATTACTGGAATCGGTTTTTTTGTGATTTGCTGTCCCAAAACGACTACAGGCTCACCATTAAACGGTGGGGAACCTGTGAGTAATTCATAAAATATACTCCCGAGAGAATATATATCAGAGCGGTAATCGACTGTCTTTCCCGCAGCCTGCTCAGAACTCATATAATTTGGTGAGCCAAAGATACTTCCATCAAGAGTAATGTCGCTATTCTGGAGTAATCGTGCAAGCCCAAAATCGGTAACTTTCAAATTTTGATGATCATCAATCAGGATATTAGCAGGCTTCAGGTCGCGGTGAATAATCCCTTTTTGATGCACATGTTCAAGCGTTTCACAGATAGACCCAACTAAACGACATGCATGAGCCTCTGGGAAAGGAGCTTCTCGAGCAATAAGATCCTCAAGTGTGCCACCGTTGACCAGCTCCATCACCAAAACCATTCGTTGATTATCATCAAGCAGATCATAAATATGAACGATGCCTGGATGAGTCAGCTTTGCTAGAGTCAAAGCCTCGCGACGAAATCGCTCTCTGCGTTCAGGGTCTCGTACGAAAACAGTTGGAAGTTCCTTGAGGGCGACATTTCGTTCCAGCGTCTTATCGTATGCGGAATAAACGACCCCCATTGCACCTGAACCTATCTCACCTGCAATTTGGTAACGCTCATCGAGGTCAAAAGAAGCTTTCCCACCAATTGAACGTTGGAGAGATTTAAAGAGTTGCACCTTTTCAGATTCAGCTGCGTGCTTAATTATAGGCGCATAAAGGATAAATCCAAACGTAACGCCCAATCCGGCCAGACTCCACAAAAAATAAGTCGATAGAGCTTTACGTGCTTCAAGACGTTCATCATCTTTCGTAGATTTAATCAAGCCAAACAACTGTTTTTCTACAACTGGAGGGTAAATTTTTTCAAGAATAAGATGTGTTGTCGGCAGCAAGATAATAGGCACCAATACAAGTGAAAAAAGCAACAGCGTTGGTACGAGCCACTTCTTTTTCAATCCAAGATAAAGCATGTCGGGTGAACGAACAAGACACCAAGAATCCTGTACACCTGATTGTAATCGGCTAGTAAAGTTATTCTTAATTGACATGACTGTAGACATAACTTTTCATTTCGGTTAGAGCGCAAAGGCCCATGTGAACTCAGTTGACAATGATTGCCAATGTAACCATTAGTAGCAGGGATTTTGAACTGTCAGATGTTGACTCGGTTTTTACCGGCACGTTTAGTACGATACAAGGCGCTATCCGCTGAGTCGATCAAGGCCTCCACAGTGGTATCGTCCATTCTACAAACCCCCTCCGGCAACAAATTCCTATAAACCTACATATATAAGACATTCACACTTTACCTGAATCAACTCAGTTGGTCAATTTTGGTCACGTCTCATATGTAAGGGGGTGCGGAGGGGCTTATTAACGGTGAACCGGTGGAGTGCCGTCCGGGGTGAGGCAGGATACAAGAGCGTCAGCCAGCCCGTGCATCAGTTCAAAGTAAAGCTCCGGACCGGGAGTCATGGTGCTGCCGAGGGGGTCAAGAACGCCGACGCGCATGACGGTCCCTTCAGTCAACGGCTCGATATATCTCGGCTCAAACTGTGGCTCACTGAACAGGCAGACTACCTTGCTCTGGAGCATATACTCCCTGATCTGATGCAGGCGCCGGGCGCCCGGTCGACGTTCCGGGTCAATGGTGACCGACCCGACCGGGTTCAGGCCGTAGTGGGTTTCGAAGAGCTGATAGGCATCATGAAAGACAATGTACGGTGCCGCCTGGACCGGCCGGAGTTGTTGCATAAGCTGCCGGTCAAGCGACCGCAGCCGTTCGGTCAAAACTTTGCTGTTCTGGTTATATAGGTTTGTCCGCCCGGGATCGATGGCAATCAGTTGATCGCGGATCGATGCGGCGATCAGCATGGCGTTTTGCGGGTTGAGCCAGATATGTTGGTCAGCCGTCACATCATGCTGGTCAGCCTGATGATTATCCCAGATGCCGCCCTCGCGTACCGGAAGGAGCAGTAGTCCGGGGGTCCGGGTCAGGGTCAGCGTGACGCTTTCAGATCGGGCGGTATGGATCGCTTTGGCCAGAAATTGTTCCATCAGCGGTCCGACCCAGATGATCAGGTCGGCCCGCTGGATCGCCGCGATATCCGACGGGCGCAGAGCCGAGCTGTGTGGTGAACCACCGCTGCGGAGCAACATTTTCGGTTGGCCGGCACCGGTCATGATGCTGGATGTCAGCGAATGAATTGGGGCGATGCTGGTGACAACGCGCGGCAAAGCTGGCGCTCCGGCGTAAGTTGTGCCGGTGACAGTGAGCAGGAGCAGAGACGCTAGAAAAAATATTTTCATCGAAAAGCCCTTGCAATTAATGCACTTTCAAAAGAACATAGGTAGAATATCGTAATGTAGTTGGCTTGTCACGGATGATTCGTATGGATGTAGTAGAAGATAAAAACATAGTGCTGGATGTACAGGCGGTGTCGTTGCGCAGTCGGCAGCGGGAAATTCTCACGCAGGTTGATCTGCAGGTCTGTTCCGGTGAGGTGGTTACAATTATCGGGCCGAACGGTGCCGGCAAGACAACCCTGCTGCGGATTGCACTCGGACTGCTCAAACCGACATCGGGTCAGGTCTGGATCCGGCCCGGTTTGCGCATCGGTTATCTGCCGCAGCGCTTTCAGGTTGATCCGGTTCTGCCGCTGACCGTACGGCGATTTTTACGTCTTTCCGGCGCCAGGGATGAACCGACGATGGCCGTAGCTCTGGCTGAGGTCAGTGCCGAGAACCTTCTGAATACGGCCATGCAGGCGCTTTCCGGTGGAGAAATCCAGCGGGTGCTTCTGGCCAGAACCCTGCTGCGTAACCCGGAGTTGCTGGTGCTCGATGAACCGGCTCAGGGGGTTGATCTACATGGTCAGGTCGAGCTGTTCTCCCTGGTGGAAAAGGTCCGGCGGGAACGGGGGTGTTCGGTATTGATGGTTTCGCATGATCTGCATCTGGTTATGGCGTCCACCGGGCGGGTTATCTGTTTGAACCGGCATGTCTGTTGTACCGGTTCACCGGCTGCGGTAACCCGTAATCCGGCTTTTGTAGAGCTGTTTGGTGAAAAAGCGGCGGCCAACCTGGCGGTCTACGCCCATGATCGGGAGCATCAGCACTGATGGATGATTTTTTGGTAAGGGCATTGGTTGGTGGTGTTGTGGTCGCCGTGGTGGCGGCACCATTCGGGGTGTTTGTCGTCTGGCGTCGGCTCGCCTATTTCGGTGATACCCTGGCGCATTCAGCCTTGCTCGGTGTGGCACTCGGTTTCCTGCTGCACATCAACCTGAATGTTGCTGTGATCGCTGTCTGCCTGACGGTGGCGGTCCTGTTGTTTCTGTTTCAGCGCCAACGTCAGCTGGCCGATGACACGCTCCTCGGCATTCTGGCGCACAGCAGTCTGTCTCTCGGGCTGGTTTTTCTGGCACTGTTTGAAACGGTTCGGGTCGATCTGATGGCCTACCTGTTTGGCGATATATTGGCCGTAACCCGTGGTGATATCGGTTGGATCGTACTGGCCGGCAGTCTGGCGCTGCTGGCGTTGCTCAAGCTGTGGCAGCCGTTGCTCATGATTACGGTGCATGAGGACATGGCGCGCATCGATGGCATCCGGGTCGATCTGGTCAAACTGAGCTTTGTCTGTCTGCTGGCGATTCTGGTTGCGGTGATGATGAAGATTGTCGGTCTGGTGCTGGTAACTTCACTGTTTATTATCCCGGCTGCGGCCGCGCGGCGGGTCGTGCAAACGCCGGAAGCGATGGCGATCGTCGCCGCCATAATTGGCGCACTGGCGGTTGTTATCGGCCTGGCCGGATCATACCGGTGGGATACGCCGGCCGGTCCTTCGATTGTTTTGGCTGCGGCTGCTCTGTTTGGTCTGTTTTATGCGTTGCCGCTGGCGCGGCGCGGAGGGACTCTCTGAGGTCAGTTGCCAAGGACCGCATTGCGGGACGTCTCTTTGACTCTGTACATCGCTTTATCGGCCAAATAAATTAACTCTTTACGATCCTGGGTATCTTCCGGCATGGCCGCGACGCCGAAACTGGCCGTCAGTCTGATCGGTGTGCCGTCATCAGCTTTGAACTTATGATTGCGCAGGGTATCGAGCAGGCTTTCCGCCATGGCTACGGCACCTTTTTTGTCAGTTGATGGCAACAGGATGACAAACTCGTCACCACCGTAGCGGGCAGCCAGATTGACCTTGCGTGTGTAGCGGCGTACTAGCTCACCAACCTCGGTAAGCATGCGACTGCCGACCAGATGACCGTGGGTGTCGTTCACCAGCTTGAAGTGGTCAAGGTCGAAAAAGACTAACGCCAGGGCGCTGTCGTACCGTTGTGAGCGTTCGGTCTCGTATTCAATCAGTTGACTGAAATGTCGGGAGTTGAAAAGCCCGGTCAGATCGTCGGTGATGATCAACTGGTTGATTTTTTCAAAATATTTGGCGTTCTCAATGGCGATCGCTACATAATCTGCGATGGTGGTCAGGATCGGTAGCACGGATTCGTCAAAAATGCCTTCATCGTCACTGTTGACCAGTTCAATAACGCCGAGAACCCGCTCGTGACTCTTCAGTGGGACACAGATGATGGAGCGGGTTTCCTGTGAAGTGATCTGGTCAACCTGGGGTGAAAAATAGGGGCTATCATTGACATCGGAGATCAGCAGCGGCTCGCCACTTTCGGCGACCCGGCCGGCGACCCCTTCACCTTTGGCGAGTCGAACGCCTTTCAGGTCAGTGTTTGCTGCAGAAACGGCAATTTCAAAGATCAAATCACCGGTAGCTTCGTCAGTCAGCAACAGTGACCAGGTCTTCGACTTGAGGAGTAGACTGACCTTCTCCATGATCACGTTCAGCACATCTTCGCGATCGAGGGTCGACGTCAAAGTTTTGCCGATTTCGACCAGCGTAGCCAGTTCGTCGTTACGGCGTTGCAGCTCCAGTAGCAGTTTTCGATCCGATTCCACCATGATTAGTTTGCGACCGTTATATCTGTAAGTGAATAAAAAAATTCAAATATACCTGCACTTTAGTGCAGTTTATGGGGAAAGACAAGTTGTAAAAAGGTTCTGTAATAATCAAAAATCTGAAAATGGAGGCTTTGATGAAAGTAGTCGTATCTAATGGTAGTGCCAGAAAAGCAGGCAACACGTCAATTCTGGTTCAACATGCGTTTGCTACACTGTAAGAGGCCGGGTCAGCAGCAGGTTCAGGCGTTAATCGATAATTTATTTTTGACAGGACCCGACTGTACAAATGCACAGGTGAATTTCAGGCATCTGGTGCTGATTATTTACGCGTCGTCACGTGGTTTATCTTTACAGCTATTGTTAAAGTGTCTCCGAAGAACAAGAGTACACACTTCTTCACACCTCCTTTTTTTGGCGCGCACCGCAGTCCCTCCACTGCAGCGCGCCTTTTTTTTGTGAATTCGGTGCTGCAACGGTATTTAGTGGAACTCCTTGTCTGAAACCGGCATCCGGTTCATAATGAGCACAGCAGATGTTGCCTTTTAATGAAAGGGAAGATAAATGCAGAGAAGTTTAAATCTTGTCGTCCTACTTTTGATTGTACTGCTGTTTCCGACCGGGTGTGTCACGACATATAAGCCAGGGACGGGCGCTGGTTACTCAGAGGCACCACCGGATCATGCCAAGGCCTATGGCTATCGGGCAAAGCATCGCTACAACTATCACCCGGAAGTCGCGGTCTATTTCGATCTTGACCGACAGCTTTACTTTTATCTCGAAAGTGGCAAATGGGCGACTTCGGTCAGCCTGCCATCAGATCTCAAGCTGCGGCTTGGCGAGAGTGTGACTCTGGAAATCGGGTCTGAGCGGCCGTATAAATTTTATGATGAGCACCGGAAGAAGTATCCACCGGGGCAGAGTAAGAAAAAAAAGAAAAACAAGAAGTCGCACTGGAAGGAAGATAAGTACGACGATTGAGTTGTTGATAAAGATTAGTGCAGCGGGGTGTCTTGGACACCCCGCTTTTTTATTCAGAACGACAGCGGTTGGCCGTTCAGGGTCGCCTGTTGCTCACTGTATGAGAAGTCTATTTTATAATTTTTTCCGTCATAAGTAAGCATCCCCTGCTGGACCAACGCGCCTATCTGCTGTTGGCTGCCGGTATCTATCATGTTGTTCAGTTCCTCTTCCGAGATGTCGCCAAATTGACCAGCTTGCCACGCAATTTTCATGCTCGGTTGTAGGGTTTGGCGAACCATGGTCAATAAAAGTTCACTGCTGATTTGCGCTTCGCCTTTGGCTTGGACCAGTCGGCTGAGATTGTCGAGTGTGATTGCGCTGTTGCTCTCATCGCTCAGAACAATCTTCCCTTTTGCCCAGATTTCCCCGTTAGCGTTTTGTGCGCGCAGATAGTTCAAGCTGATTTCCGGTTTTTCTTGTAGCAGTGCCGGCAAGGCGGCGATGTAGATATCGGATACTTGCTGCAGGATGTCGCTTTCCGATAGGTCGACAATATCGGTCTGTAGCTTCTGTAACTGGTGTTGAACCGCCAGAATTGTTGCCGCGTCAAGACGTGAAAATAGAATTTCGAAACCGGCCGGGGCAAAGGTGATGGCCGGATGAGAGATCTCATCGACGGCAACCTCGATGGCGTAATTGACGGTAACGCCATCCAGTTTTGCGGCATTGCGTAGCTGAAGGCCTTTAACGCTGAACTCGGGCGGCAACCCCCTGGGGCCAAAGGTGAGAGCGTCACAGTCAAGGGTCACGTTGCCGAGCAGCAGGCCGCTCGGATCTTCGTGGATGCGAACGGTTGATGTGATCTTTTTGATTTCACTTTCCGAGGATGGGTCGGTGAGCTTGATGCCGGAGATAGTCGTATCACTATCGATGCGTGTCAGATCGGGGTTCATTTTACTGGCGCTGCTTAGGCCGCCCCATTCAAAAAGAGTATTGTCACCATCTTCTATAAAATCCTGGGTGAATGGCGGGATGGTAAATGTGGACTCGGCGCTGCCGGTCAGGGAGACAATGGTGAGATCATGCAGGGTTCCGAAGCCGGGTAACATTTCAAGCAGTTCGCCAAGGGCTCCCTGCTGAAGGGTGTCGTTCGACAGGGTCGTCTCGACCACGGCCGCAGCTGGGGAGAACTGCCATTGCCCATCACTGGTTTGGCCGATCGGCAACGGTCCGTGCCATATTGAATGTTGCAGAACAATCTGCTCGCGCTTGACGCCATGAAAGGTGAGGGTGGTTACGGCAGTTGAGCGAAACAACTTTCGGTCGTACGAGGTCAGCGCAATATTAAACTGGCCTACCTCTGCTGCACGTTGCAGGTAGGCCGGGAGTTTTTCTTCAATCTGTTTGCCGACTAAAAAAGGCGTGCCGACGCCAGCTGCAACAATCAA
>JAUVAJ010000142.1 GCA_030591795.1 Desulfuromonadales bacterium
CGGTTTAGCTGAAATTTGGCGAAGAGAAAAACTTCAAGTTGCCAGCTTATGCCTCCTGATTATTATTGCGCTCATTGTTTCAATCTCAACTTCTATGGTTTTTGGCAGTTACACAAAGACAATTGTACTTATCATCCCTGTTGTTGCTTATCTCAAGATTTGGTCCTGGGTTCGAAATACACCCTGTCCAAAATGTGGGCAGCCTTACGGTGGGCACAGGGCGCAAAGAAAATGTTTACGCTGTGGATTTGAGCTGTTAAGAGAAAAACCAATCAACTACAGACTTTCATTTAAAGAGATCAAATATCAACCTATTGAAAAACCCCGGTCATAAAGGGCCTGTCAGCACGACGCACAAACCTGCGGCCCATAGTGTCTCGGCTTAAACGTCTGATTCCCAAGCTATGAAAACGATAACTCTACTCATTATCAGCCTGGCATTTTTTCTCAGCACTGCTCTTGTCGTGGAGGTGAGTGCCCAAGACAATATTGATCCTCTGCAAACAGTTGATGCAAGTAACGGAATCGATCAGGCTGAGGCGTACATTATTGCAGAAGCCTATTTCATCTATCATATTTCTGGCTGCGGTTATCCCGCTGAACCTGAAAGTGAAAATGAAAACTGGGTTAGCAAAACACAGATCGGTATCGTCGGTAAACCGGGACCGCCGATACTTATCAATAAAAAGACAGGCGATATCTCCTGGGCAGATCCGGAAAACTCAATTTCTCTTGAAGAGTTAAAGAGGACGAAAAATGACTAGGCACTACACCGGACAACAGCTATAAAACCTACCAAGGGGTAAGTGATAATTTGCCCGACATCGCGCTTATCAAGCAGGGGTGACACTCTAATCTGGTTGTGCAAAAACAACTATCCTTGCATTTTGACAAAAATGTTGGACAATTATCCAAGCACATAACAATTCCACTTACCAGGTCAGGCAGCCAACAATGATCGAGTTCATACAACAATTCTCCCCTGTTACCCAGGCATTTATTGCCACACTATTTACCTGGGGCGTCACCGCCGCCGGTGCATCGCTAGTCTTTTTCACCAAAGCAGTAGACCGAAAAGTTCTGGACTGCATGCTCGGCTTTGCTGCCGGGGTAATGATTGCTGCGAGCTTCTGGTCGCTGCTGGCTCCGGGTATAGAGATGGCAGAGCAGTTGGGGTATATCCCGTGGCTAACCGCAGCTATCGGCTTTATGTCGGGCGGGGTTTTTATGCGCTTGACCGACCGGTTCCTGCCGCACCTGCACCCCGGCTTGAGTATGGATAAAAGTGAGGGCATAAAGACCTCCTGGCAGCGCAGCACCCTGCTGGTCCTAGCCATTACCCTGCACAATATCCCTGAGGGGTTGGCAATAGGCGTCGCTTTTGGCGCAGTAGCTGCCGGCCTCCCTTCGGCGACGATTGGTGGCGCGGTTGCCCTGGCCATCGGTATCGGCATCCAGAATTTTCCGGAAGGGACGGCGGTATCAGTACCGTTGCACAGAGAAGGCATGTCGAAGTCAAAAAGTTTTTTCATGGGCCAGGCTTCCGGCATAGTTGAACCGATTGCCGGGGTGCTCGGTGCGCTGTTTGTTTTGAACATGCAGGGTATCTTGCCCTACGCGCTCTGCTTTGCGGCCGGTGCGATGATTTTTGTCGTGGTAGAAGAGTTGATTCCGGAATCCCAGAGCAACCAGGCAAACATCGATATTGTTACCATGGCAACGATGGTCGGCTTTTCGGTAATGATGATTCTTGATGTAGCTTTAGGGTGACGACAGACATCATCATGTTGAATTTTTAGTACAAAAAAAACGGGTTCAGCCAATAATAGCTGAACCCGTTTTTATCGGCTTTAAAAATTGTGTCAGTTAACCGGCAACATTTTTGTTGTCTTGACCTGCTTTTTCCAATCAGCACTTCCAGCATATTTTTGAGCTTCGAGAATAACTGGATGCGCGCTGTTTTTATTGTCAAACACCAATCCAAGTTGTACACCTGATGAAAAGCTTTTTACTTTAAGTAGATTGAATTTGGTGAAATTAGGTTCAGCACCAAAAGCAATAGCGTACCGACCTTGTGCGGAGGTAAGAAATTTGACCACTTCATGATCTTTTTTGAAGGTCTTGTCAAACCGGGCCGATTTAAAAGAAGGATAGTCTGCCTTCAGCACCTTGAACAAGGCTTCAGTAGATTCCCTGCCGACCAGAACAATCTTTGCATCCGGGCCACCAACTTTTGACCAGTTGGTTATCTTGCGGGTAAAAATCTGTTCAACCTGAGCCATGGTTAGAGATGACACCTTGACCTCTAACCCCTTGGCAAAGGCAATCGGAACTTTGGCCAGAAAGATCTCTTCCTTACCCAGGGCCGACTCATCTGCATTAAGCGGGCGCCCGGTGCGACCAAACAGAAACGAATCAGAATTCTGAATGCCACCCTTGTGCTTGACTGATCGTTCCATGATCGTGAATCGGTAATCAGCACAGACCGGTAGTTTGGAAAAATCTTTAAAAAACATATCAACTATCTTGGTAGAAGGACCGGCACCGGCGACGATCTGGCTTTCGATTGCAAAGGCGGGATTGACCAGACAAACAAAGAGTACGGCAAATAGAAAAAGAGAAAACTTTTTACTCATGACTACCTCCTATTAAGTTTTTCATTCAAGTTAATCCTCAGCAACTTACTACTATTCGGTGTCGATGTAAAGTATCTGCAAGGCAAGCCACTCGTACATAAACAACAAACACCCGTAGGTTACTGTTATTTAGCGGTTTCACCCTCACCTGATGCTGCTATAGCAAACGATACCCCGCCTGTTTCCAGGCATCTACACCGCCACCTAGTGTGGCAACGTTGGTAAACCCCTGCTCAATATATTGAGCCGCCAGACCGGCAGCGCTCGCTTCGGCCGGTCAAGCACAGTAGAACACAATATCCTGCCCCGTTGCCAAGCCCTCTACTTTTACGCGTAGTTCAGATAAGGAGATAGCCCCTTCGAGTCGATATTCTGCAAACTTGTCATTGTTGTCGTAGGCACAGACCAGTAAGGTATCACCCGCATCGACGCAGGCTTTAACATCCTCGGGAGTACGACGGATTATATCAGCCATAATATTCTCCATTAAGTTTGAGAAGTTGTGCTTCTAGTTAATTAGGAGGCTGTCGGTCTATCCATGGTCCGGCTGCAAATCCGACTGTTTGGCCCATATTTCAGCTCCTTTTCGACCAATAGCTACGGCTATTACTCTCAAACGAGCCAAAATTTGGTCTCAAACTTCCAAATTTTCACTTCGGCCCGTATAGTCCGACAGCCTCCTGGTATCAGATACAAACCAGGTTGCAACCGGTCGTTATTCACATGGCTGCCAGCACCATCCACGCAATTGTCTGATAACGCACATATTTGCCAATTGTGACCAAAACAGCATAATGCAGGAGGGGTACACGCATCAGGCCACCGACCAGACAGAGCGGATCACCGATGATTGGTACCCATGAGAGCAACAGCGACCAGACCCCGTAACGGGCATAAAATCGCTCAGCCTGTTCTCGACGCGATGGACCGACCCGCAGGACTCGTTCAATCAGCCATGGCCCTCCCCAAACGCCTATAGCATAGGTAGTCAGAGCACCAAGACTGTTGCCAACCGTTGCCACACCGACAGCAAAAACCGGGTCATGCCCCACCAGCAACAAAGTCGCGAGCATCCATTCACTACCGAGTGGCAATATAGTGGCGGCTAAAAAGGCCAGAAGAAACAGCCCGGGATAACCTAGTTCCAGTATAAAAGTTTCCATTGCCGCCAAGGGTAACGGCGCCAACAGTTGCTGTCAATCACAACCGCTGTCAGGCAATTGACAGCCGGCATAAAACCGGTCAGACTGCCCAGAGGCCAGAACACGACCGCCAGAGGATGATTAAGTGACCCGGAACGAACTCGAACAGGACTTTCTACCGACTAACCGTAAGGCTATGCAACAACGCGGCTGGAGTGAACTCGATGTGCTGTTCATCAGCGGTGATGCATATATCGACCACCCGGCCTTCGGCACACCGCTTCTGGCGCGTCTGCTCGAAGCCGAGGGCTATCGGGTCGGCATCCTTGCTCAACCTGATTGGCGTGATCCTGAGGCGTTGCGCGTCATGGGTCGCCCACGCTTGTTTGCAGCGATCTCGGCCGGGGCGATGGATTCGATGGTCAATCACTACACGGCGGCAAAAAAAATGCGTCGTGACGATGCCTATACTCCCGGTGGCCGCGCCGGTTCCCGGCCGAATCGGGCGGTGATCGCCTACACGGCAGCGGTCAAAGGTGCGTTCAAAAAACTGCCGACAGTGATCGGCGGTATCGAAGCAAGTCTGCGCCGCCTGGCACATTACGATTACTGGAGCGACTCAGTCCGCCGCTCGGTTTTAGTCGACAGTAAGGCCGACCTGCTCCTGTTCGGTATGGCCGAAGCGGCCCTGCTCGAGCTGGCCCGACGCCTGGCCGCAGGTCAGCCGATCGACACCGTCCGCGACCTGCCGGGAACGGCATATATCGCTACCGACAGACCAGACAACGCGGTCATGCTGCCGGCCTTTGAAGAGGTCAGTACCGACACACTGGCTTACAACGAAGCGTTTAAACTCGCGGCGCAACAGACCAACCCGCACACAGCCCAACAACTGGCACAGCCGCATGGCAAGCGCTTCGTGCTGGTCAACCGACCGGCAATGCCGATGACCGAGGAAGAACTCGACCGCGTCTACGATCTGCCATTCTGCCGGCGACCACATCCGGACTATCAGGAAAAGATTCCGGCCTATGAGCAGATCCGCTTTTCGATCACCAGTCACCGTGGCTGCTTCGGTGGTTGTGCCTTCTGCGCCATTACCCACCATCAGGGGAAAACTATCCAGTCACGCTCACCGGCTTCAGTTCAACAAGAGGTTGACCGGCTGACCCGACATCCCGATTTCAAAGGGACGGTAACCGATGTCGGCGGCCCGACCGCCAACATGTACCGCCTCGGCTGCAACAACTCGCAAGCTGAGCAGCAATGTCAGCGCAGCAGCTGCCTGTTCCCCGAAGTCTGTCGCAATCTGCGCACCGTTGATCCTGCCGCAACCCGACTGCTCAGCGACCTGCGCCAGCATCCACGGGTCAAGCACCTGTTTATCGCCTCCGGCATCCGCTATGACCTGCTGCCGTTCCAACCTGATTATTTCAACGATCTGCTGCAATTCCATGTCGGCGGTCTGCTCAAGATAGCACCCGAAGCCGGCAGTCCCAAAGTCACCCGGGTCATGCACAAACCGGATCCAGAACAGTTTTCCGACTTCCTCGCCGAGTACCGCGAGCGTAGCCAAAACCTCGGTCTGCGCCAGGGAGTCGTCCCTTACTTCATCAGCGCCCACCC
>JAUVAJ010000146.1 GCA_030591795.1 Desulfuromonadales bacterium
GAACCCTCAGCATGAGCTTCGGCGCCTTTGCGCTTGACTATCCTAGCCCGGTGTTCCCGTACCTGGCCGTAATTATGATCTTCGCCAATATTTTTGCCGCCTACGCATCGCACCTTTTGCGCGCATCCTGGCTGCGCTGGCTACTCCTGGCCCTGACTATATTCATGGTTCAGGTCTGGAGCATGAAACTCACCATCTACCTCGGCAGGCTCGCACCTGAACACCTCGAATTCTCCATCCGTGGCCTTCTGGCTTCGGTCGGCTTGCTCTGCACCACTTTCAGTGTCATCTCTTTTCTCGGCGTACGCGGCTTCATTCAGGACAAGGTCTCAAAGTTTGACCTGGTGTTACCCATAATAAATGTCTGCTGGCTGTTCTCGGTTGGCTATTACGCCCTCGGCCAAAACCTGATTAAGCCGTTGGCTTTTGGCTGGTTGACCCTGATCGGTGCCTTCGCCCATCTCGGTGTTGCCTGGTGGTTGGCGCACCGTGAAGAAGGTGGCAGCATCGGGACTACAACCTTTGCTCTGGCCGGCGGTCTGCTGTTCGCCTTTGCCGCACCGATGGCCCTCGGCCACGCACTCATCGCCACTGCACTGGTCGCCGTTTTAGCCGTCAGCATGATTATAATTTCCGAGCGGCTTAAAGTCTCGGGTTTGCGTCTGGCCTCCTACCTGTTGCAGTGCTACGCCTGCTCAGCGCTGGTCTTCATCCTCTGGACCACCGAAGGGACTCACCCGTCGCTTATCAGCGCGCTTTCGTCCGGCCTGCTGGCCGCGATCGCTTTCTACCATTACTCATGGGCCAGACAGCACCCGGCAAGTACCAGCGATCCACTGCTCACCAAGATCAACAAAAATGATCGCGGTGCCAGTATTTTACTGATTGCCGCCCTGTTCAGCGCCTTCTTCACCCTGCGGGTCGGGCTCTACCAGGTACTTGACTTGTTACACTCGGCTACGCCCCGGATCTTCGCTGGATCACAATCTGTGTTGATTAACGCGTCAGCTGCCGGACTGTTCCTCTTCAGTCTCTACAAACTGAATAAGGAGCTGCGCAATGTCGCCATTGTTATTACGGTCATCGGCGCGACTAAGGTCTTCTTGCTCGACATGGTTCAACTCAAAGGAATCCCCCTGCTTTTCAGCGTCTTTTCTTTTGGTCTGGTCGCTGCTCTTGCATCATTTGTTCTCGGCCGCTGGGGTAAAGCAAGTAAAGCCAAATCTTAATAGTTTGTTGCATACAACATAAAAAAAGCCCCCGCTCTATGCGGAGGCTTTTTTATTCTCTATGTTCAACGATCTTACCAGACCGTATCCAACTGTTTCAATGACTGTTTGAAATCAGCCTCGACCTGATCAAGGATCGCTGCAGCATACTCATTGTTGTGAACACTGTTGGTGCCATCGTTTCTGACAAACTTCAGATTACGTACACCGCTCTGATACACCGTCCAGATCTCGGCAGTATCCCGCTTGGCACTATCTGCTTCAAGCAGAGCCGCTTCAACCATAACCCGCAGCGTCTTCAACTTTTCAATCCGCTCACCGGTTTCGGCCTCCCACTCATTGAAGATCTCAGCATAGTCCTCATCATCATGGCAAGACGAGCAGGTTGAGGAGGATGGGCGATAAATCCCTTTGGTAACACCGGTATGACAATCGGTACAGGTCATATCTGCGGCATCACCATACATCATGCTCGGAATATCTGCGATCCCTTCAACGCCGGCACCTATATTCATTGCCAGTTGAGCCTCATGACAAATACCGCAATCATTTACCTGCGGGGCATCTTCACTCATTTCAGCATGGCAGGTCAGACAAAAATTCATCCGGTCAGTGCTGGTTGCCGGGTTGTGCACAACCCCGAAATGACAGTCCCGACAAGAGAGTTCAAATTCTTCGATATGCAGGGAATGGTCGAAATGGGTGCCTCCGACAAAAGTATCTTCCATGATGTCAGCCAGACCCTTGCGCTCACGGAAATCCGGATTGACCACATCATCAAGCATCCGCATGTGTACCAACTGCATCGGCCCTTTGGTTGTCGCTCGCACCTGGCGATTTCCCTCATCAGAGTGGCAATACAGACAATGCCATGACGGCACCAGGTCTTCATGCGGATTCGACAAAATCTCCAATTTCTCTTCTGCGGAGATTGTCAACTGCATATAGGTATCTTTGAGGCCACCGAGTTTGGCTTTCATATAACCGACAACGCCGGGACGCCCGTGACAATCGAGGCAAGAGACACCAGCCTCACCGTGCGCTGAATGCTCCCAGGAGTCGACTTCGGCTAACGGACCAAAACCTTGTGCCGGGTGGCAAAGCTGACAGAATTCCGGCTCAGAGGTCATATGCAGAATCTGAATATTGACAAAACCGAAGACGACGAGCGCGGTAACCGACATCAGGGTGAACAGAATGATATGTCGCTTACACCAATCAAAAATGTTTTTAATCATCGCACCTACCTTTAATTAATGCCTACAAATGAATACATTCCAACTACTTACACGCGTTAATCGCGCGTATATAGACATAAATTTTTTATAAATGCAACCCAATAGATTACTTTTCCAGGCCATCAACTATAGCTATCAGCCTGTCTAACTTTCAATGAGCCGGCCACCAATACAGAAAAAGGGACTGCCAACGACAGTCCCTTTTTCTCTTTTTATTTTATAGCTTCCTTTAGTGGCCGCCACCAGCCATAAAGGCAAACACCATTAACAACAGACAGAAGATGCCGGTAAACAGCGCCAGGTAACCGAAAGCTTTGAACAAGAAATCGTACACCGGACCACTGACTTTTTTGCAAACAAACTCTTCGGTCCGACCCTCTTCTTCGTAACGCTTCCATTGATCACCACGCTCTTCAATGAACTCTTCCTTGGAAATCTGGCCATTAAAGATAACAAAGTCCATCGGGAACTTCTCCGGTCGACCATGCGTATTAAAGAAGTGCACCGTAAAGATAAATCCGGTCGCCAGCAGCGCTTCATCGGAATGAATGATAGTCGCCACATTAAACGCCCAGCCGGGTAAAAACACCCCGAACAGTTCCGGGAACCAGAGCATCAGACCAGAGCCGCCGATGGCAACCATACCCCAGAAGACTGCGAGGAAATCGAATTTCTCCCAATAAGTCCAGCGCTCAAAGGTCGGCTTCGGCCCGATAAACAGGAACCACTTGACCATGGCGGTAACGTCCCGAATGTCACGGAAGTTAGGGCAGAGCGAATCAGGCCCAAACAACCTTTGGATCCACATCCCTTTAATATCCTTGCGCACGAACAGGAAATCGACACTCAAAATCAAAGCGGCAAAGAAATAGTAAAAAGTAATAACTGCACAGCCGCGATGAATCAGTCCGGCATATTCGGCGCCGCCATAGAAATTCATCAAGGTCTGCGCCCATTCCTGGGTGCTGAATTTGAGCGGGATACCGGTCAAGGTCAGACCGAGGAAACTGATAATCACCGTCAGGTGCAGGATAATATGTCGTGTTTTAAACCGCGCATACTGCTTGTGCGGCTCATCAACGTGCACCTCATGCCCGCCGGCATGCAGTGCTGCCAGGACCTGACGATTCTCGACAAAACCGCGCACCATCCAGAGCAGAGTATGCACCCAGAACACGGCAAAGGTGCCGATCAACAGCCCGGTCATGGCGAAGAACGTCCAGTACATAACCGGATAATTCTCACTATCCATCATATCGCCATGTGAATAAAACATGGTAAACAGCCCGGTGGCATCAGGATGGCACTGGGCACAAGTTGTTACCAGATTCTCTTGATTAACTGTAGATTTGGGATCATCTTGCGGTAAAACATTGTGCGCACCGTGACAATCTGAACAACCGGCAACCTTCTCCGGGAAACCGAGCCGGTAGTTCTTGCCGTGATAACTCTCCATATAGGTTGCAACGGCAACATCAAACACACCATTGCGATCCATCATCTCCTGATCGGCATGACAGGTCAGACAAACCTTGGTATGAAACGCACGGTTACTGTTTTCGCCACTTATCGCCTCAATCTGATGCAAGCCATGACAATCACTACAGGTTGCGGAATCCAGATTACCGGCCAGCACCGCCTTGCCATGTACGGACACCATGTAGTCTTCATGGTTGTCATGACAATTGGTACACTTATCGATTACCTTGGTTTTATCATTCTTCCAGTAGGTATGACTGTGCACATCGTCATGACAATCAGCACAGGTGATATCGTTGAGCATATGCACGCTGGAGAAATGTTCTTGCGCTTCCTTGGTATGACAACGGACACACTGCGGCGGGCTCGGCATCAACTCACCGGAAGTGTGCGCATCGAGCGATGTTACTTCAACGTGACAACTGGTACAGGCATTCTGACCGTGAACCGATCTACCATAATCAACCGCAGAGACCACATCATCATGGCAACCGAGACAAGTCTCGGGGGAGATCGCCATACCGTTATCGGCGGTAACAGCCGCGACAGAAAACAGCATGGAGAAGCATACCAACAAGAAGATACGAGCGATTTTCATGAATAGACCTCCGGATAACAGGGCTGAATCGTTACTGCCTCTAAACACAGCCATTAATTCAAGCACTTATGCATGTATGAAAAGTTCAAAAAAAGAATAAGTTTCAACAGGTTCGGTCAACTGTATAAATATTTTATTTATGGATTAAAGGTATTTAACATGCTAAACATTAAAAGTCAATCGTGAAGATATTTTTATTTGAATTTTTTAAAAATAGTGTATTTTAAGACAAAATAGCGCCACTGGGAGAAATAGAAATGAAACAGGAACAACAAGTTGCAGTAAAAAGAAGTGGAATACTGGCAGCAGGTTTTGCCCTTACCGTTTACATTGTCGGCGGCTTGAGCGTAATGATCGGGCTCGGCTTTATCGGCATGCTCGGGTCACAAGATCTATGGGGCTGGGGCGAGGCACGTTCGATCGGCTACCTGCTGTTCTTCGTCGGCATCATCCTGAGTGTTCTCGGCGTGCTCGTCATGCGGATCATGCGCAACCGGCGGTGGGCATAGCCGAACAAAGCAGTCGTTTACGAAGAAGGCAGGCATTACCCTGCAGCTGCAGGCCTGAATGGTATGGCATAAAACGAAAAAAGGGCGAACCCGATCGGGTTCGCCCTTTTCACACAAACTTGATAAATCTTCTTACTTGGCCAACAGCTCAACCACCTGCGCGGTGAACGGGTTAGCGAAGAGAATGATCATCGAGACAACAAAGACATAGATTGCCAGGGACTCGATCATCGCCAGACCAATCATCATGGTGGTGAGGATCTTGCCGGAAGCGCCGGGATTACGGGCAACACCTTCAACGGCCGACTTGATAGCCAGACCCTGACCAATACCGGTACCGAAA
>JAUVAJ010000190.1 GCA_030591795.1 Desulfuromonadales bacterium
CCTGCACATCACCAGCATTTCACTCTTCAGTCAGGATCTCGCCCGTCCCGGTGGCGCGGTCGGGGCTGTTCTCGGTGGCGCACTTGAAGACTACCTGAATACCGCTGGAGCGACGATCTTTCTCCTGGTATTTCTACTGGTTGCCATCATGTTGACAGCCCGGTTCTCGCTGGTTCTTTTTTTGGAAGGGGTTCTGGCCCGACTTGCCGAGTTCCTCGAAAGACGCCGTGCAGCGCAGGCGGCCAAACGCGAGCAGAAGGCCAAGGCGAAGGGCATCAGAATTGACACAGCGCCGATCATCACGCCGTCGGTGCCGTCGCCGAAAGCTAAATTAAAAAAACTGGTCAAGAAGAAGACTAAGAAATCAGACAACGAATCCCAGGAGATGTTTGATTTCATCAAGGTCACCGGCGATTACCACGCCCCTGATCTTTCGTTGCTGAACCACGAAGGTGGCGATCCAAAGCCGATCGACAAGGACGCCCTGACCATGAACGCCCGCATCCTTGAAAAGAAACTCAAGGACTTCGGAGTTGCCGGTGAAGTGGTCGAAGTCAAACCGGGCCCGGTGGTCACCATGTATGAATTTCTCCCGGCACCGGGAGTCAAGGTTAACAAGATCGCCGGTCTGTCTGATGATCTGACCATGGCCCTGTCGGCGCATTCGATCCGGATTGTCGCGCCGATTCCCGGCCGCGGCGTGGTCGGCATCGAAATCCCGAACAAGGACCGCGAAACCGTTTACCTGAAACAGATCATCCAATCGGACGAATTCCAGAAGAGCCGCAACCGCCTGCCGATGGCCCTCGGCAATGACATCTTCGGCCACACCGTCGTCTCCGACCTAGCCAAGATGCCACACCTGCTGGTAGCCGGCTCAACCGGTAGCGGAAAGTCAGTCTCGATCAACACCATGATCCTATCGCTTCTTTACCGGGCCGATCCAAAAGATGTCCGCCTGATCATGGTCGACCCGAAAATGCTTGAGTTGTCTATATACGAAGGGATTCCGCATCTGCTGCTGCCGGTGGTGACCAATCCGAAGAAAGCTTCGCTGGCACTTAACTGGGCAGTCCGCGAGATGGAGCGGCGTTATCGATTGATGGCTGACAAAGGCGTCCGCAATATCGACGGCTACAACAAGCGAATCGTCAAGGAAGAGAAAGAAAAGGCCGGCCGCAAAGCTGCCGAAGAGATTGTTGTGCCGACTATAGGCCCGGATGATGAGTTGCCGGAGATTGAACTTATCGAAGGCGAAGAGCTTGAGCACGGGCATCTGCCATACATCGTCATCATTGTCGATGAACTGGCCGATCTGATGATGGTCGCCGGCCGCGAGATCGAGGAATCGCTCGCTCGTTTGGCCCAGATGGCCCGGGCATCCGGTATCCACCTGATCCTCGCTACCCAACGCCCGAGTGTCGATGTTATCACCGGTCTGATCAAGGCCAACTTCCCGACCCGGATTTCGTTCAAGGTCTTCTCGCGTATCGATTCGCGTACTATCCTCGACTCGATGGGAGCTGAATCTCTGCTCGGCATGGGCGATATGCTTTACCTGCCACCCGGCACCGGCGCGCTGCAACGCGTACACGGCGCCTTCGTCTCGGAAATCGAGGTGCAGCGGGTGGTCGAGTTCCTCTCCAAGCAAGGAAATCCGGAGTACGACCAAAGCATCCTTGATCCACTGCCAGCAAGCGACGGGGGTAGTAACGGCGATGATCGGGAAGAAGATGAAAAATGGGATGAAGCGTTGGCCCTGATCGCCACTAAGCAGCAGGCCTCGATCTCGATGATCCAGCGCCATCTGCGCATCGGCTACAATCGGGCCGCCCGGATGATTGAAAAAATGGAGCAGGAAGGGATTATCGGCCCGTCCGATGGTACCAGCCGCCCGCGCGAAGTATTCATCAACCCGATCGAAAGCCCTTAAGCAAACCACAAATATCAGATTCAAAAGTGCCCCGAATTAAACCGGGGCACTTTTTTATTATTAGTTGTAAATTCAGATAATTATGAAATACTTCAATAGTACATTTGCTTAATAACGTCTATGTTTAATGCCCCTTATATTCACGACAAACTTTGAGTCCGTGTTTTGGTGATTGAATGAATCTGCCACGCTTCCACAATCCACATCGAGCAACAGTTCTGTTTGCTGCTTTGCTCTTGACCGGACTGCTGACCTTCTTCGTTGGCCCATCTTTTGCGGCGAATGATGACTCCGCAGCTGCGATCGTTGCACCCGGTAGCTTCCCAGGTCTGCAGGATGTCGTACCAAGGGCCTCAAAGTTAACCGATGACCTTGTGCAGATGACAACCGGCATCACAGCCAATGTCAACATTGACAACCTGACCGATAAATCGGAGAAACTCGTAAAGAACTGGCAGGAATTCAGCGAGCAAGTGCAGAGTTATGGTGAACTGGATAATTGGCCGGCAAATCGATTACTGCAGGCCCAGACCCAAGTTGAACAACACAATCGCGACTTTAGCAAAACCCTTGATCTGGTCAGTGAACCACTGAGTGTCTTTGAAGATGTCCGTGTCATCTGGACTTCTCGCAAACAGTACTGGGCCGATTGGGAAAAAGCCCTGAAGACAACCGGAGCCAACATCCCGCGCAAGACATTTCGTCAGGTCGACGAGATGATTGCCAAAGCATTACTTGAAACAGAAAATACTGTCACTCAACTGATCCGCCTACAACAGAGTATTTCTAAAGACCGGACTGGTCTTCTCACCCTGAGAGAAAAATTAAACACAGAACTGACCGATCTGCGGCGTGATCCGCTCAAGCGTAACGCCCACCCCCTTTTCAGCAATGAGTTTATTGAACAGTTCGGTCCGGAGCTTAGAGATAAAGCCGCTGAAGGCATGAAAGCAACGCTACAATTTCCGGGTGATTTCTTCAGCCGGCAGGGCTGGATTCTCGTCATTCAAGCGCTGTTGGTATTCATTCTGTTTGGGATTTTCCGCCAACTGGAAAAGGCAACTGCAGACCGGGCTGAACAGTGGGGGTTTGTCTTCAAGAGACCCGTTGCCGCCGCCCTGTTTTTATCCACTACCATTCCTCAGGCATTCTACATTACGCCGCCGCCACTGCTCCAATTATGCGTAATTATTGTTTCGATTTTCTCGGCATCCCGGCTGGCAGCAGCACTGCTGCCGCACAAAACCGAACGTAGTTACGTCTACTTACTGGCTACCGTCTATATCTTTTCAATCGTACTCAATGTCACTGGTCTGCCGCTCCCTTATCACCGGCTCTACCTGATCCTGCTCAGTCTAATCGGAGTCCCGGCACTACTTTTTACTGCCAGAAGGTACTTTACCCGGGACGATCGCAGAGACAGCGTCGGCACCATCATGCTTTTCGGGGCGGGGATACTACTGACCGTGGTCATCACCGAAATCATCGGCTATGTAACGTTCGCCGCCAAACTGTTCGACGCCTCATTCGGCACAATTTTACTCATCTTGTTTGTCGTTATGCTGCTGCGTATCGGTGAGGGTGGGATCGAAGTGATCTTCACCATGCAAAAGGTTTCAAATAAACAATTTATCAAGCAACTAGGCAAAAAAACTACTCACCGGTTTATAATTCTGTTCAGAATCATTCTCGTAGCTTCGGCTCTCAATCACCTGTTTGCCCTCTGGGGGATCGCCGAGGGTTTCGAAAACGTTTGGCATACAATTCTCGGGCTCAAGTTCAGCATTGGTGAATTCAGCCTGTCGCTGCATATGGTCTTCCTCGTGCTCCTTACGCTTTATCTGACCCTCCTGATTTCCTGGATCATCCAGGCATTTATAGAGTCACAATTCTTCTACCAAAAACGCATCGATCGCGGCGTACGTGATGCCGTAAAAAAACTTACTCACTACATCCTGATCCTGATTGGGTTTCTGGTCGCCATGAGTATGGCTGGCATCGACCTGAAAAACCTGACTATACTGTTTGGAGCATTCGGTATCGGTATCGGCTTCGGCCTGCAAGGCATCGTCAATAATTTCATCAGCGGCCTGATTCTTCTGTTTGAGCGCCCGGTTAAAGTTGGCGATACTGTTGTCGTCGGTGACACGACAGGTGTTATTAATAGTATAGGTATGCGTTCAACCGTGGTCGAAACCTGGGATCGGTCAGAAATAATCGTACCTAATTCTCAGATGATTTCAGAGAAAGTGATCAACTGGACCCTGTCGAGCAGTGTCGCCCGGGTTGTTCTACCGGTCGGGGTCAAGTATGGAACCGACATGGAACAAGTTATTACCATTCTGGAGGGCATCGCTGCCGAGAATGAACTGGTGGTAGAGGAACCTCAACCGTCCGCGGTTTTCACCGGATTCGGTGACAGTTCAATCGACTTTCAACTGCGGGCATGGATCGCTGATGTCGACAACCGGCTCATGGTTCGGAGCGAGCTGGGTGTTGCTATTGACAAAGCGTTCCGTAAACACAATATCGAGATCCCCTTCCCGCAACAGGATCTGCATTTGCGCAGCGTTGAACCGGGCATCATGACCG
>JAUVAJ010000345.1 GCA_030591795.1 Desulfuromonadales bacterium
CTCATCCGCCTCGGCCACCAGAAAATCGCCTTGGCCGAGTTTTGCGTTCGAGCCGAGGGAATCGAGACGGCCGCCGATGACAACCGTCGGATCGATCCCGCCATGCGCAAGAATGGTCGCCACCATACTGGTCGTAGTCGTCTTGCCATGCGTACCGGCAACGGCTACGCCGTACTTCATGCGCATCAATTCGGCCAGCATCTCTGCGCGCGGAATTACCGGAATTTTCAGCCGATGCGCTTCTGCAACTTCCGGATTTTCTGCCCGGACTGCGGTCGAGGTCACCACCACATCGACATTCTGTAGATTTTTTGCGGCATGACCTGAATATACAGTTGCGCCAAGCGAGACCAGTCGCTCGGTAATTTCGCTACTAGCCAGATCCGAACCCGACACCTGATATCCAAGGTTAAGCAACACCTCGGCAATCCCGCTCATACCGATGCCCCCGATGCCGACAAAATGTAGTTTTTTTATTTTTCCATACATCAGGCCGCCCTCTTTTGCTCGATTATTTCCCGACAAACGTCAAGGATCTTCTCCGCCGCGTCACTTGTACCCTGATTCTTGGCTGCGGCAGCCATCGCCTGTAGCCGCGGTTGATCAGCCAGCATTGAGTTAACAATTGCTGCCAAGGTTTCTCCGGTCAACCCGGCTTGCTCCAGCATGATGGCCGCTTCTTTTTCAACCAGAGCAAGGGCGTTGGCTTTTTGGTGATCACCGGCGGCATGCGGATACGGAATCATTACCGCCGGTCGACCACAAGCCGTCAATTCGGCAACAGTCGTCGCTCCAGCGCGGCAGACTACCAGATCAGCTTCTCGATAGACCGCAGCCATATCGTTAATAAACGCCTCGACCTTGATGTTTGAACTATCAATCGCGGCATAAGCCGAGGTAACCCGTTGCAGATCATCGCTCCCGGTCTGGTGAATCACCCGTAACTCCGGATGCGCTTGCAATATCGATGGAACCGCCGCACACATGGCATCGTTAATCGCTTTGGCGCCACGTGAACCGCCAAATACCAGCAGGGTCAGTGAATCGCCGCCGACCGGTGGACAGTCTGTCATCCCGGAGCGTAACGGGTTGCCGGTCATAATTGCTTTAACCCCGGTAAACGCCGTCGTTGTCTGGGCAAATGCGACACAAACCCGATCTGCCCAGCGCGCCAATAAACGATTGGTTAAGCCGGGGATGGCATTCTGTTCATGCAGCAGCGTCGGCAAGCTTAAAGTTTTTGCCGCAATAACCAGAGGTGCAGATGCGTAGCCGCCGACGCCAACCACAATATCCGGACAAAAGCGCTTCAGGATTCGTCGTCCCTGCATAATGCTCTGGCCAAGTTTTGCCACAACTGCCAATTTTGCCATGATTCCCTTACCTGTGAAGCCGCTGATATTTACCGTTTCCAGATTCCAGTCGAGTTCCGGTAATACCCGATATTCAATACCTTGCTTCGTACCGACAAATAGAACATCGGAGGAACCTACCTGCTCCTTCAGCTTTTCGGCCAAGGCAACAGCGGGGAAAAGATGGCCACCGGTGCCACCACCGGCTAGCAGCAATCTCATCGCAACTCCTCCGGTAACTGACTCGATATATTGAGCAGAATACCGACCGCACACAGGGTGACCCAGAGACTTGTGC
Organism: Desulfuromonadales bacterium; assembly: GCA_030591795.1. Next base: position 1,651 of record JAUVAJ010000345.1, read on the forward strand.
CACCGTATGACAAAAACGGCAACGCCAGCCCTTTGGTCGGCAACATCCCGAGCACCACGGCAATGTTAATAAATGCTTCCAGACCGATTAAAAGACTGATCCCGAAGGCCAGATTACGGCCAAATGGATCGGTCGATACCAACGCTGTGCGCATGCCGCGCAAAATCAAAACCAGGAACATGGCGCTGATCACAAACACGCCGATAAAGCCGAGTTCTTCACCAATCACCGAAAAAATGAAATCCGTATGTGCCTCCGGTAGATAAAACAGTTTCTGTTTACTTTCGCCGAGACCATTTCCGGCAACGCCGCCGCTGCCAAAAGCGATCCAGCTCTGAATAATCTGAAAACCGCTGTTGGTCGGATCGTCCCAGGGATCTAGAAACGCCATAATCCTGCGTCGACGGTATTCAACATTCATCACCAGAAAGTAAAGTGCTGGAATGGCAAGCACTGCCAGGCTGATCAGGTAGCGTATCCGGGTGCCGGCCACAGTGAGCATGACCAACGCTACACCGACAATAGTCAGGGCACTACCAAGGTCTGGCTGAGCCAGCAGCAGACCAACAATTGCGCCCAGAATCAACATATAAGGCAAGAACCCCTGCATGAATTCTCGCACTCGTTCGCCTTTTTTGCTGAGCGAGTGTGCCAGAAAAATCACCAGCGTTATCTTGACCAACTCTGCCGGCTGAACCGAGATCCCCGGCAGGCGAATCCACCTTGCCGCACCACTTATTTTTGTGCCGATCCCCGGGATCAGGACCAGCACCAACAACCCGATGCTGATCAGAAAGAAGAACGAAGCGAACTTGCGGTAATGCCGGTAATCGATCTGGGCAACAACCGCCATGATTACGAACCCGGCGATGGCGAACCCGCCCTGACGCTTGAGAAAGAAGAACCCGTCAGCATAGCGCTTGTCTGCCATAATCGATGAGGCTGAATAGACCATCACGACACCGAGGCAGGTCAACACCACGCTGAGCAAAAGAATCGAATTGTCGAATCCC
>JAUVAJ010000313.1 GCA_030591795.1 Desulfuromonadales bacterium
AACAGCAAAGTTTTGACCGAACGGCTGCGGACACTTGACCGGCAGCTTATGCAACAACTCCGGCCGGTCCAGGCGGCACCGTATATTGTCTTTCATGATGCCTACCAGCTCTTCGAAACCCACTACGGCCTGAACCCGGTCGGGTCGGTCACCATTGACCCGGAACGTCGCCCGGGCGCCCGGCGCCTGCATCAGATCAGGGAGTATATGCTCCAGAGTAAGGTAGTCTGTCTGTTCAGTGAGCCGCAGTTTGAGCCGAGATATATCGAGCCGTTGACTGAAGGGACCGCCATGCGCGTCGGCGTTCTCGACCCGCTCGGCAGCAGTCTGACTCCCGGCCCGGAGCTTTACTTTGAACTGATGCAAGAATTGGCCGATGCTCTGGTTTCTTGCCTGGACCCCGGCAACCATGTCAAGCAGACCAATGATTAACCAAATGACCAGCAGAGGAGAGCCATCGTGCCCGAAACCGCTCTGAATAATTTTATTGCCGCCGCAAAAAAGGTCGGTGCCTGCGTCGAGCTGGAGCTGGATGCCAGCACAGCCGCCAAGTATATCGCCGAACAGATTTCCACCCCACTGGTTATCCCACCCAGCCCGAGCTTGCAACGTTCCGGGATCAGGCCGGCCCTCGAACAAGCCGGGCTTACAATTATCGACGACGACTTCCGCAGCCACGCGCCGACTGCTGGCGGCGGCTTGACCGGAGCCAACTTCGGCATCGCCGACACCGGCACCATCGTCCTCGAAAGCACCGACGAGGCGACCCGTCTGGCCAGTACCCTGCCGGAACAGCACTTTGTCCTGCTCGATCCGGAGAAGATCGTCGCCGACGGCATCGCGGCCGTCGCCCCATTACGCGAGCTGCACCAACGCGACGCCCAAAACTTCATCGCCTACATAACCGGACCGAGCCGCACTGCCGACATCGAGCGCGTCCTGACTATCGGCGTGCACGGCCCGAAGCAACTACACATTCTGCTGTTATCCGGAATCTCGGACGATTTCCTGGAGAATTGACGATGGCTAAAAAACGCAACCAACAGTATAAGGCGAGGATCGACCAGGCGCTGGCCACCCCGAAGCTGCAACAGGCGCTGCACCAGTTCGGCGACGCCTTTCTGCTCTCCCGTGAAAACGCCTTTTCCGGTCATGATTTTGAAGCGATGCGCAGCGCCATCGCCGAAATGAAAGATGACGTCCGCGATAACCTCGAACAGTATCTGGATGAATTCTGCCGCAACGCGTCAAACGCTGGTGCCACCATCTACCATGCCGCCACCGCCGAAGATGCAAACGATTACATTGCCCGACTGGCGGTTGCAAAAAAAGCCAAACTGATAGTTAAAAGCAAGAGTATGGCCAGTGAGGAGACCCACCTTAACCTCGCCCTGGAGAAAGCCGGAACCCAAGTTCTCGAAACCGATCTCGGCGAGTGGATCATCCAGTTGGCCGGACAGCGTCCGAGCCACATGGTTATGCCGGCTATCCACATGTTCAAAGAAGAGATCGCCGAGCTGTTTAGCAAGGAGACCGGTAAGAACGAGCCGGCCGAGATCGAGCATCTGGTCGAGGTCGCCCGCCAGCAGTTGCGCCAGGGCTACCTCGATGCCGATATCGGCATTACCGGCGCCAACATCGCCGTCGCCGAGACCGGTGGCATCGCCCTGGTGACCAATGAGGGAAATGCTCGCCTGGCGACTACCCTGCCATCAACTCATGTAGTGCTGGTCGGCATCGAAAAGCTCGTACCGACACTCGAAGATGCCGCCAGAGTGGTGCAGATTCTGCCGAAAAATGCCACCGGGCAACTGCTGACCAGCTATGTCACCTGGATCCGCGGCGCGGTACCGAGCGGCGCCGGCACGAAAGATCTACACATCGTCCTGCTCGATAACGGCCGGCGGACTCTGGCCGCATCACCCAGCTGCCAGGACGCCCTTAATTGCATCCGTTGCGGTGCCTGCGCCAATGTCTGCCCGGTCTACCAGACCGTCGGCGGCCATGTCTTCGGCCACATCTATATCGGCGCTATCGGCATCATCCTGACCGCCTTCTACCACGGTATGGACAATGCCGCCGAGCTGGTTCGGGCCTGCATCGGCTGCCGCGCCTGCGTCACCGTCTGCCCGTCAAAGATCGATCTGGAGAGTATTATCCTGAGCCTGCGCGAACAGGTCGGCGATGCCGAAGGTCTCGGTATAGGTAAATCAATCGTGTTTCGCAAGGTGATGCGCAATCGCAAGCTGTTCCACTCCCTGATCCGCGCCGCCAGCCTGCTACAGAAGCCGGTCACCCGCGGCGAGCGGACCATCCGCCACCTGCCACTGTTTTTTTCCTCCCTGACCGAATGGCGCACCTTGCCAACCGTTGCCGAGAAACCATTTCGCGATCTGTTTGCCGCATTACCGCAACCGATCAAACAGCCGCGCTATAAGGTCGCCTTTTATGCCGGTTGCGCCAACGATTTCATCTACCCGGAGCTCGGCGTTGATCTGCTAACGGTGATGACCCGACTTAATGTTCAGGTCAGCTATCCGAAAGATCAGAACTGTTGCGGCGTGCCGGCCCTCTACTCCGGCGACAAAGAGACCGCGGTCGAGATGGCGAAGCAGAATATAGTCGCGCTGCTCGAGGATAATCCCGATTTCGTCATAACTACCTGCCCGACCTGCACCATGGCGCTGCAGCGCGATTTTGTCGAACACCTGCAGGATGATCCGGCTTGGTCTGACAGAGCGCAGCAGTTGGCAGAGATCACCGTCGATGCTGCCGGCTTCATCGTCAATCAGCTGCAAGCCGCCGACCAGTTTGCAGGCTTGCCCGGCACCGAAAAAGTCACCTACCACGACTCCTGTCATCTCAAACGCGGTGCCGGCGTCTGGCAGGAACCGCGCGACTTGATCAAGTCTTCCGGTGACGAGCTGATCGAGATGGACCATGCCGACCGCTGTTGCGGCTTCGGCGGTTCATACTCATTTACCAGTCATCCTGATATTTCAAAAAACATCCTCAACGATAAAATCAAGGATATTGAAAATAGTGGCGCCGAATGTGTCGCCATGGACTGCCCCGGTTGCCTGATGCAAATCCGCG
>JAUVAJ010000258.1 GCA_030591795.1 Desulfuromonadales bacterium
GATCCGGTTGGCGTCGCGGCGAATTCACTCAAATTGAAAAACTCAAGCTGCTCTTCGACCTTCTTCCAGTTTTCCAGCTCATCGCGTCGCGACGCCGGAGTGTGTATAATCCCGTTCCACCACCCCTGCTTACTCTTGATGTGCCGACCGCTCATAATATTCTCGGCCACCGACATTTGGCTGAACAAACGAATAGTCTGAAAGGTTCGAACGATGCCGAGATCAACAATCTTATAGGGGGTCAGACCGCGAATTTCTTCGCCACGCCAGTTGACCGAGCCCTCTTCCGATTTATAGATACCGGTAATGCAGTTGAAAACGGTGGTCTTGCCGGCGCCATTCGGGCCGATGATGCCGTATATCTGCCCTGCCGTAACCTTGAAACTCAGGGCGTCAACAGCGGTCAAGCCACCAAAGCGCTTGGTGACATCGGTCAATATCAATTCATTACGCGCCATGATTCGATTCCTTGATCAAAAACTTGGGAATTTTTCCGAAGGTTGCTGGCCAGATACCGCGTGGGCGCAGGATCATCGCCGCAATCATCGCGAAGCCGAAAATGAAGAAGCGCCAGGTGGCAAATTCACGGAAGATCTCCGGCAGCACAAACATCACGAACACACCGATCAACACTCCGGGGATCGATGAACCACCGACAATGACGATACTGAAAAACAATACCGACTGGATAAACTCGAATGCTTCCGGACTGACGGCGGAATACTGCGTAGCGAAGACGGTCCCGGCCAGTCCGGCGATACCGGCACCGAGGCCGAAGGCGAAGATTTTAAAAACCCGGGTATTGATGCCGATACTCTCGGCCGCCAACTGATCCTCACGCAGATAGTGCAACGCCCGACCGGCCTTGCTCCCCTCCAGGTTACGCATAATCCAGAGGGTGAGCAAAAGCACAGCAAAAGCGAAGTAGTAAACGGCTATCTGGCTCGACAAATCGATGCCGAACAGGCTCAGCGAGTCGAGGCCGAAGATACCGTTCGGGCCACCGGTGATGCCGCCGAGATTATTCTGCACAACCTGAACAAAGACGATGTTGAAGCCGATGGTTACCACCAGCAGGTAATCACCGCGCAGGTGAACGATCGGACCGGCGAGCATAACTCCTATCAACGCCGGAATCAGAATTGCAAACGGGATGGTCGCCAGCAGCGGCCAGCCGAATTCCGAATTCAGAATCGCCGTGGTGTAGGCACCGAGGCCAAAGAACAGCGCCTGGCCCATATTGAACATGCCGCTCTTACCGAGCACGATGTCCTGCGACAGGGCGACTACGGCAAACACCAGAAAGGTAATGGCGACCGCCTGCCAGCGATCGTCCAGAACATTTGGCAGAATAGCCATCACGACAAAGAAGATCGGGTAGGCAAAACGTTGCAAACTATTCATCAGACTTTCTCCGCAACCCGCTCACCAAGGATGCCGTTGGGGCGGACAATCAGGATCGCGATCAACAAGATAAAGGTAAAGGCGTCAGCCCAGGTACTGGAAACATAGCCGGCAATAAAGGCATTGAACAGACCAAGCAGCATGCCGCCGAGCATGGCACCCGGAATATTGCCAATACCACCTATGATTGCAGCGATGAAAGCATATAGACCATATTGCCAACCCATATTGAAGGTGATACCACGATAATAGAGACCAATGAACAGGCCGCCGACTGCACCGAGCGAAGAACCAATGATAAATATCAGCATAATAATGCTGTTGACGTTGATCCCCATCAAGCGGGCTGCATCCTGGTCGATGGAACTGGCACGGATCGCCGCCCCGATACGGGTCTTTTCGACAAACAGGTAGAGGGCTACCATCAGCACCAGTGACAGAGTCAGGATAATCACCTGGATCAGACTGATCACCACGCCGCCGAGGTCCCAATAAACCTGCGGCACCAATTCAGGGAAGATGCGCATACGCGGCCCCCAGATCAGCATGATGCCGTTCTGGATGACCAGCGAGGCACCCAATGCCGAAACGACAGCTGACAGGCGCGGTGCTTCACGTAGAGGACGATAGGCGACCCGCTCGAGAATCACCCCGATACAGGCCATAACCACCGCGGCCAGCAAAAATATAACAACAACCGACAACAACGTTGTCGCCTGACCCATCACCTGGGTGTAGATGGTCAGACCGACGAAAGCCGAGGCGGCGACCATGTCACCGTGGGCAAAGTTGATCAGGCGCATGACGCCGTAGACCATGGTGTAGCCGAGCGCAACCAGAGCAAACATACTACCGATGGTCAGGCCGTTAGCTAACTGTTGCAGAAAAATGTCCATAGAACTTCTCTCCAGGGTTGGTGAACAAGCTGTCAATCAGGCGCCAGGGGAGGACTACCAGGTCCTCCTCTCGCGCCTGATGGGCAGATTTTCTGCCGGTATAATTATGTTTTGAGGCAAAAAAAAGGGCGGGAGAACTGCAATCTCCCCCGCCCCTGAAACAATTCAAACGCTACTTACTGAACATATTCGTTGGCATATGTTCCGTCGGCCTGAATCTTCTTGACGACATAGGCTCCGCCCTTGCGGTTGCCGTCTTTAGCGAAGGCAATCGAGCCGGTAATCCCTTCAAGCGGCTCTGACATGTTGTGCAGGTAGTCAGCAGCCTTCTTGGTGTCGAAGCTCTTGGTCTGCTCCATGGCATGAATGATAGCGCGCATGCCGTCGATGTTCATCAGGCCCCAGATGGATGGCGGCATTTCACCGTACTTCTTCTGGTAGTCGGCAATGAATGTTTTGGCAATTTCGTAAGGCAGAACATCAGGTGACGGGACGTTGACAATGAAAGCGCCTTTGGCTGCAGAACCGGCCAGCTTGACGAAGTCAGGGTTGTCATTGGCGTCACCGCCGTAGAAGTTGGCCTTGATGCCGAGAGCAACTTGCTGGGCGCGCAGCAGGCCGCCGTCGGAGTAGTAACCGGCGAAGAAGATTGCATCCGGGTTCTTTGACTTGATGTTGGTCAGAATCGGGGTGAAATTCTGCGAGTCGGCCTTGATCTTGTCACGGGAAACGACGTTGCCGCCAAGTTTTTCGATCGCTGCTTCAGCAGCATTGGCCAGGCCGTCAGCGTAGGTCGAGAAGTCTGAGATAACAACAATTCGCTTGTACTTCTTGACGTTGACCAGATACTCAGCGACGAATTGTGCTTCGGCGCTGTTTGGAAAAGAGTTACGCAGGAAAGTCCAGTAACCGTGCTCGGTCAGGCTGTCGGCTGTGCCATCGGAGGTCTGCAGGACGCCGGCCTTGAAGTAGGTCTTCTGAGCGGCTTCCGCGCAAGTCGAGGTGTAGGAGCCGATAACCATCAAAACACCTTTGTTGACCAGGTCCTTGGCACAGATAGCAGCGGCCATAGCTGTTCCCTGGTCATCACAAGTGATAACTTCAATCTGCTTGCCCATGACGCCGCCCTTGGCGTTAATCTGCTCGGCGAGTAGTCGCACGCCGTTATCGATGCCCTGGCCTTCATTGGCATAGGAACCGGTGATCGGTGCCTGAACACCAACCTTGAGAGTGTCGGCAGCAAACGCGGTGCCGGTAACAAACAGTACAGCCAGTAATGCGGACAGATACTTTTTCATGCTTTTCTCCTTTTGGGTAAGTGTGTGACTTCAACGACAGGTGTTGACAGCCCACTGATTAAACCAAATTAACGGAAACC
>JAUVAJ010000105.1 GCA_030591795.1 Desulfuromonadales bacterium
CCCTCGCTCTAGGCTACACCAAGGTTGCGGTATACGCTGCCGGTGCACCAGCCTGGAAGGACGCAGGTCTGCCTTTCTGGGGCAACGAATCAAGTGGCGTTGTTGCCAAAGCGAAGAAGGAAGGTCTTCCTGAGACTATCGAGCCGGCCGAATTCAAAAAGCTGGTCGCTGCCGGTTCTATTCAGGTCGTTGATGTTCGTGAGCCGGAAGAATTCGCCAAGGGGCACATGAAAGGTGCCATCAACATCTTTGATGAAGACTTCATCTTTAAAGCTCAAGAGGCCATCGCCAAGCTCGACACCGAACGTCGTGTTGTTCTGGTCTGCACCACCGGCGCCCGCAGTGGCAGCAGCTACTATGCAATTCTTGATGCTGAACCAGGTTATGCCAACAAAGGGCAACTGCAGTATCTCGACGCCCAAGTTGACTACATGGCTGATGGAAGCTTCAAAATTGGCAAATAATTAGATCGCATTATGGTATAAATTTAAAGGGCTGCTCCTTACGGGGCAGCCCTTTTTTTCGTTCAATACCGATCAATGAAATGCTTACTGCTCCAAAGCTGTGACCCCGGTGCGGGCAATCTCGACAATATGGTCTGCATCGATCTCTTCCATAAAATCATCAATATGCTGTGTTGCACCGACAATCTGCACAATAAACGTATCGACCTTCTTTTGATCAAGGATTTCAAACTTATATTTTGATGCCAATTTATCGAGAACCTTACTATCTGTCTCAATTTTCAAAATAGCGACTTCACGCCAGTAGCTCAGCTCATGGTCGAGCTCTTTGGCAGAAATAACTTCAATAAATTTTTCTAGCTGGCGAATCACCTGACGTACCTTAGCGTCGTCATTCTCCCTTAAGGTTATGGTCATCCGACTGACGCCTGGTGCTTTTGCGCTACAAGTCGTCAGGGTGTCGACGTTGTACATTTTTTTCCGAATAAGCATGGCAATCTTGTTCAGGGAGCCGGGGCGGTCATGTAAAAACATCAGAATGGCTCTACGTTTCATCTCTGTAGACATGTTAAATTTTCCCTTTGTAAAAATTATTATTCAGATTTCGGTTCCGGCTTCCTTAATATCATATCGTTGAAACCGCCTCCGGCTGGAACCATAGGCAACACAATCTCTGACGGGTCACAAAGAAACTCAAGCATGAACGGCCCGTCGTGATCCATTGCTGCCATAATCCCGGCATCCACGTTTTCTAGAGCATCGACTTTCAGGTAAGGGATCTTATAAGCACTTGCAATCTGGCCAAAGTCAGGGCTCTGCATCGGCGTTCCAGCATACCGGCCATCAAAGAACAGGGTTTGCCACTGCCGGACCATGCCGAGGTAGCCATTATTCAGAACCATAATTTTAACATCGATGTTCTGCTCCATAATGGTTCCGAGCTCCTGCATATTCATCTGGAAGCCACCATCACCACTGATAGACCACACACGTTCATCAGGTCGAACCAGTTTGATCCCAATCGCCATCGGCAAAGAGCAACCCATAGTTCCAGCGCCACCTGAGGCAAACCAGGTGTTGTTCTTCTGGAAGTTATAAAAGCGGGCGGCCATCATCTGCTGCTGACCAACATCGGGGACGATAATATCTTCACCCTTGGTCAGATTAGAGAGTTTGTGCACGATAGTTTTCATTAGCAATTGTCCGCCACTACCGATGCCGATCGCCAGCTCCTCTTCAAGCTCTGCCTTAACTTCCTGTCGATATGTTTCGATCTGGCTAAACCATTTAAGCCTGGGCCGGGCCATAAGCTCCGGGTGATGCAGCAAGACATGCAAGGTTCGGCTGACATCGGCATTGATCGCCACCGATGTCGCAACATTCTTATCTATTTCTGACGGATCGATCTCAACATGAATAACATCTGCCCCGGAAGCATATTCCTCTAACTTTCCGGTAACTCGATCATCAAAGCGCATCCCGAATGAAATCATCAAATCAGTGTCCATCAGGACCCGGTTCGCTTCGACAGTACCGTGCATACCCATCATCCCGAGACTTAAAGGGTGATCAATCGGCATAGCCGAAATCCCATGCAGGGTAAAAGCGACCGGAATGTTGGTCTTTTCGGCAAACTCTCTGAGCATCTCTCCGGCCTGGCTATCAATCACCCCATGACCACAAAAAATAACCGGGCGGTCACTGCTGTTTATCATCTGCACCGCACGATGCACTGGTTCGCGTTCAGGGGAAGGGTGATAATAGAACCCGGATAGTTTCTTTTTATCGATCCGGGTCTTCTTTTGTACATCGTCAGCAATACCCCCCTGCTGCATATCCTTTGGAATATCTATAACCACCGGTCCACGCCGGCCGGTCTGTGCAACATAAAAAGCCTCGTGTATAGCCGGTTCAATCTCTTCAGTTGTCAATGGCATGTAAGTCTGTTTGGTGATCGGCAACATGACTCCGACTACATCACTCTCCTGGAAAGCATCCGTAGCAATAACTCCGGTTGCCACTTGACCAGTGATGGCGACAATTGGCACTGAGTCCATATGCGCATCGGCAATTCCGGTGACCAGATTCATTGCACCAGGGCCTGATGTCGCCATGCAAACACCAATCTGCGGTTCCGGCGTCGAAAGAGACGCACGAGAAACGCCCTGCGCCATAAACGCCGCACCTTGTTCGTGGCGCGACATGATAAATGTGAAGGCCTTCTGTTTCTCCATTTCATCAAAGATCGGCATGATGGCACCACCGGTATAGCCAAAGACAAAACGAACACCCTTCTCTTTTAAAGCTTTGATTACAAGTTCTTTTCCGGTCATGGTTCCTCGTTTGTAAGTTAACTGTCGCTGCAAACAACGTGGCGACAAGATAAAGGACGACGTCGTCCGGTTATTTTATGGTGCAGAACTGAACAACCAGGGTCTGGTCACCATCCGCTGCTGCTCAAAACTGCTGATCGATACCTTATGTTGCAAGCTCAGGCTGATGTCGTCAAAACCGTTGAGCAGGCAGTGTTTTTTGAACGGGTCGACCTCAAACTTGAGCGTCGATCCGTCCGGGGTCGACACCATCTGTTTTGCCAGATCGATCTGCAATGCGTAGCCGTCGGTTTGTTCAACCGCCTGAAACAACGTATCGATCTGCTGCACCGGCAATACGATTGGCAGGATGCCGTTCTTGCTGCAATTATTCAGAAAAATATCAGCAAAGCTCGGGGCGATAATCGCGCTGAAACCGAAATCGAGCAGCGCCCACGGTGCATGTTCGCGCGATGAGCCACAACCGAAGTTCTCCCGGGTCAACAGAATCTGCGCGCCCCGATAGCGCTCCAGATTCAGGACAAAATCGGGGTTAAGCGGGCGATCGCTACAGTTCATGCCCGGCTCACCCCGGTCCAGGTAGCGCCACTCATCAAACAGAAACGGGCCGAAGCCGGTCCGCTTGATCGACTTGAGAAATTGTTTCGGGATAATTGCATCGGTATCGATATTCGAGCGGTCAAGTGGAGCCACCACCCCTTTGAGGGTCGTAAACGCTTGCATTAGTTGGCCTCCAATTCACGCACATCGACAAAATGCCCGGCGACTGCGGCTGCAGCCGCCATAGCCGGACTGACCAGATGCGTGCGGCCACCCTGCCCCTGGCGACCCTCGAAGTTCCGGTTGGAGGTCGCGGCACAACGCTCTTGCGGCTCGAGCCGATCGGCATTCATCGCCAGGCACATCGAGCAACCCGGTTCGCGCCACTCAAATCCGGCCTGTTTGAAGATCAGATCGAGCCCCTCAGCTTCGGCCTGCTGTTTGACCAGACCGGAACCGGGCACCACCAGCGCCAGCTTGATATTTGCCGCCACATTCTGTCCTTTAAGTACCGCAGCTGCAGCACGCAAATCCTCAATCCTACCGTTTGTGCAGGAGCCGATAAAAATCTTATCCAGTTTAATATCAACCATCCGGGTATTCGGCTGCAGGTCCATATAGTTCAACGCTTCCTGCATCCCCCGGCGCTTGACCATTTCCGGCTCGTCTGCCGGATCAGGCACAAAGCCGTCGATCGGTATCACCATCTCCGGAGAAGTACCCCAGCTGACCTGCGGCTTGATGCCGGCTGCGTCGAGAACCACTGTCCGATCAAACTCCGCGCCAGCATCCGAATGCAGCTCCTGCCAGGCGGTTACGGCCTGCTCCAGTAGTTCACCCTGCGGCGCGAATGGCCGGCCCTTAACATAGTCGACAGTTTTTTCATCAGCAGCAATCAGTCCGGCCCTGGCTCCGGCTTCGATCGCCATATTACAGACCGTCATCCGCCCTTCCATGGACAGATCCCGGATCGCCGCACCGCCAAACTCAATGGTGTAACCGGTCGCCCCGGCGGTGCCGATCTTGCCGATGATTGCCAGAATAATATCCTTGGCCGTCACCCCCGGTCCGAGCTGATTATCAACCCTGATCAGCATATTTTTCGATTTCTTCTGTAACAGACACTGGGTCGCCAGGACATGTTCCACCTCGGAGGTGCCGATGCCAAAGGCCAGCGTCGCAAAAGCGCCATGGGTGGCGGTATGTGAATCACCACAGACAATAGTCATCCCGGGCAGGGTTGCACCCTGTTCGGGGCCGATTACATGCACAATCCCCTGCCGGGTGTCATGCATCGAAAACAAGGTGATGCCGAATTCAGCACAATTCTGTTCCAGAGTATCAACCTGAAGTTTTGACCCCGGGTCGGTAATCCCGAGCGCGCGGTTCACCGTCGGTACATTATGGTCCGCCACCGCCAGATTGGCATCGACCCGCCACGGCTTGCGACCAGCCAGACGCAACCCTTCAAAAGCCTGGGGTGAAGTGACCTCATGCAGTAATTGCCGATCAATATAAAGCAGGCAGGTTCCATCGTCTTCACAGCGGACAATGTGACTTTCCCAGAGCTTGTCGTACAATGTTTTCGTGGACATATAGCAAAATCTTCCGATATAGATTGTTGCAAGAATTGTCAACAAACCGAAGTTACCGATATCTATTGATTGTTTTAGTATGTAACAGGCTAGAGATATGTCAAATTGAAGAGTAAATATAAATAGAGTTTTGACTGAAAGTTTACTGAGGACTTTCTGTTGTAAACGGGAGGATAATTAGAGAAGGAAAGAAAAATGGGCTACACTTTCCAGCGTAAGCCTTGTTTCTTTTGGTGCCGAGACAGAATCGAACTGCCGTCACGAGGATTTTTAGCAGAAGCAAGTTACAGGGGTATTTACAGGCCGTAAAGTCAGTTATGCTCACGGCAATATTTTTCCAGTGCCGAAGATGAATTTTCTTTGCTTTTCGCAAGTTTTTCGATCAAAGCATAGCCTGTAGCATTTTCGATCTGCTTAGTCGCCATTTTCTCTTCAATTTCATCGATGCATGCGGACAGGGTCGAACGGCCCTCTTGAAGAGTATGTACAACGGTACGTAGATCGTTGACGAGTATATCCATGTCTTCAGCAAGATCTTTAAGGTCATCCCTTTTTCTCAGGCTGAGGCTGACATCCAGATTTCCGGCTGCCACATCGGCGAGTATATTTTTGAGACGGTAGACCGGGCCGGCTACCCTGTGTGAAATGTAGATAGTCATAAAACTCATGACAAGGATGACGACACCAAGTATGGGCCAGATGCTATTATGCAAGTTCAGCAGCATTCTTGCTGCATGGGCCTGCTCGTGCAACGGATTGTCGCTCGCAAGGGAAAATATATAAGGAGCCAGAAGAAGGCAGACAAAAAGGAATGTGTATACAAGAAGAAAAATTACAGTTAAAAGGATGTATTTTACCTGCAGCTTCTTGTTGATAAAGTAATTTCTTCTTTGAAATTTACCCATGTTTCATCTTCCTAGAATGTGACCTTTGAGGGTGTCAGTATAATTACCGTCAGGTTTTTATCTGTAGCTCTGACTGTCAGCGTATAGGTTGTTTTGGTAGCGACATAGCTTTCGATTGAGGAGAAATCGGTTTTGGTCTGATCCAGCAAGCTTTGTTGTAAAACGGTTGTGCCGAAATCATCTTTGCCAGTAGTAAAATTGATTCGGGCTGGGAAAATATGATGATTATGCTTGTAGGAGGTAAGGGCTTTGCCAACCGAGTTAATCGTATTGTGTGCCAGTGTCAGCTTTGCCTTGTTAAGGTAATCAAAATATGTGGGGACGATAATAGTAAACAGGGCTGCTGCAATGACAAAGACGACCAGCAACTCCAAGAAGGCGGAGCCTTTAGGCTTTTTGTAAAAAAAAGATATCAAGCGTGTTGCTATCATAAAACCCCTTATTTATGTGCTATTCAACATGAAAACAGGGTAATTGTAAACACGGAAACTTTTCAGTGTTTTGTTGTTACCGGATGATTCAATGAGGAACTGGACAGGTCAGGGTTGCCGCAGTCTATTAATTAGACGAGGTAGGGGCTAGAGCGAAAAGAATAAAGTGCCAAAAATAAAATGCCTCGCGATCGAAATCGCGAGGCATTTTTTCTTCTGGTGCCCAGAGACAGAATCGAACTGCCGACACGAGGATTTTCAGTCCTCTGCTCTACCGACTGAGCTATCTGGGCGAATCGGAATCCCGTTTATAGCGAAACTGTTGCGGAGTGTCAAG
>JAUVAJ010000131.1 GCA_030591795.1 Desulfuromonadales bacterium
ACGGTAACCAGGAGATTGCCCGAGCCTTTGAAGATCGGCTAGAGATTGGACGTTTGATCGGCGAGGAGTACACGCTTCTACAGGTGATTGAATTTTCTAGTCGTGAAGCGGTTCTATCTTTGTCTTCGCTGGACGTGAACGGCAATGGTCGGCCAGAGCTTTTTGTCACAGTCGCCGGTCGCTACGGTCTTTCCAGCCAGGTATTTGAATACCGGGATGGCCGCTACCGAGAGCTAGCAGATGATCTGCAATGGTTCCTGAATGTGGTACCCCTCCCGGGCGAGGGCCCGACGCTGCTCGGCCAGGAACGGGACAGTAGCTTCAGGGGGTTCTCGCCAAAGGTGTTTCGACTCGCCTGGCAGAATGATGATCTGGTCGAGGGCAAAAAGATTGTACTGCCAAAGTACGGTACGATTTTCAGCTTGGCAGCACTGTCCGGGACAACTGGCGACAAGATGGTGCGTATCAACGATGATGGCCGTCTCGAGGTTTATGATCAATCGGGCGAAGCATTATGGGTAAGTAAAGATATCGGTAATAGTGAAACCTTTTTTTCCCAGCCAGAGCCGAGCAGCTCAAGAGGGATTGAAGAACTCAATAATGATATTTACATGCCGACCCCGTTACTTATGCTGGCGGATGGCAGTGTGCTGACGCTGATGAACCAGGGGATCACAACAGCCGGTCTGTTCCGCAATATGAGTAGTGTCGAAGTGTCAACCTGGCAATGGGGCGGTATCGAGATGCGACGCGGCTGGACACAAACGCTGGATGGTTATGTGCCGGCTGCAGTTATCGCCGATGCCAACAATGATGGTAAACAGGAGTTGGCGTTGCTCCTCTCTTTCCCGACCAATAATCCGTTCAGCAGTCGTAAGTCGGTAGTCCGGTTGTACGAGATGAAGTGAGAGTTTAACTTACTATTTGTCATTTCGAACGAAGAGAGAAATCTGTATCGAGCATCTGAAACACGAACAGATCTCTCCTGCAGTCGAGATGACAAGGAAGGGGTCAGGTCTCCACTTGACTCATTTAGCCTGGCTGACATGGACATCATTAAATTGGACAATTAGCCATTGAACAGACTCGCAGATTATCCGGAGACTCGGCAACAATCACAGCAGCACTAGAATAGCGTGACTGATGGTATCCTGGTCAAGACTTGAGTTTTACGTTGCAATGATAAACATTGTTAATCACAAATGGAGAAAGGACCATAGATTATGGCTAGCAACGCCCTTGTAACAACCAGAATCGATAAAAAGATAAAGACCGATGCCGCTGTTGTGCTAGAAGCTATGGGGCTTACTGTGTCAGATGCAGTGCGACTGCTACTTACCCGCGTTGCCCGCGATGGGGCGTTCCCCTTTGAGCCTTTGGTGCCTAATGCAGAAACTATAGCCGCCATGAAGGAGGCCCGTTCCGGCAAACTTGCAGCGTTTGACACCGTTGACGATCTTATGGCTGATCTTAATGCGGACGATTAAGAGAACTGGTGCGTTCAAGCGTGACTATAAGCGTGTCAAAGCGACACCGAAACATCGCGGCATCGATGATGGTCTGAAGGTAATTCTAAACTTCTTGTCGATGATGAGCCCGTGCCGCCTAAATATAACGACCACCCGCTATCTGGTCAGTGGAATGATCATATAGACTGTCACGTCAAACCAGATCTGGTGCTTATCTATCGCAAACTCGATGGAGTGATATTGCAACTTGTTCGCTTGGGAAGCCATAGTGAGTTGGGCTTTTAATTCAGTCGGTGGTGCGATTGTATGAGATAAAAAAGCTATGTTGAGGCTAGAAATTTCTCACCATGCTCTGTCGCTGAATCTATAGCGGATGTGCTTCGTGGTTAGTTGAAAAATATTTTATTAAACAAAAAGGCCCGGCATCTGCCAGGCCTTTTTGTTTGTATAACGTAATTATTAAAGTGAGAAAAAGCCGTCATTCCCGAAGGTGTAATCGGGAATCCAGACATTAAAGTAGGGGCTGTTGTAAACAATTCTGATGGTTTAAGAATCAGTCGCCATGCTTCGCTTGATTACACTGCGACGATTGACCGTTACCAATTATCGGTATATAGTGGTAAAAACTATGGAGGTTGATATGCCAAAAAACACAAGTTTTTCATTGGGCGATCATTTTGATGTATTTGTTACAGAACAGCTGACAACGGGACGGTTTAATTCGGCTAGTGAGGTAGTCAGGGCAGGCTTGAGGCTTTTGGAGGAGAATGAGACAAAGTTTCACGCTTTGCGCCAAGCCTTAATCAAAGGCAAGGAAAGTCCAACAGCCGAAGGTTTTTCAATAGAAGCAATTAACAGAGAGCTTGACGAAGAAGGTCTCCGATAATGCCAAAATACACGGTCACAGAGGAGGCACAGGCTGATATCAAAGTTGTCGGCCGTTATACGAACAGGGTGTGGGGTCGCGACCAACGTATTAAGTATATTGCTGAATTAGGAAAGTTTTTTGGGCAACTGGCCAAGAATCCACGACTTGGAAAAGACTACAGCTACGTCCTCGACGGTTGTTTTGGTTACATATATCAGCACCACATTGTCTTTTATATAAAGGTCCCGCATGGTATAGAGATTATAAGAGTTTTGCACCAGACCATGGATATGGAGAGCCGACTGTTAAATCATTAATGTCTTCATGTCCTTCTCTTGTCATCTATAGCTTTAGCGATAGCGGTTGCTTAAAAGATTTTGTGCGAAACAAAAAGGCCCGGCAAATGCCAGGCCTTTTTGTTTGTCATGCACTTTAACTATTCCAGGTGTTTTGCCAGCGTTACAGCGATTTTGGTCAAGTTGTCCTTGTCATAATCAGTGAAATCAACGGTCGTATCGGCGCTCTCGCCCTTGCGCGAAATCTGAATGGCCCCATGCAGGCGATCTGTACCCGGGATCGGCACGCTGATGATTTTCTGGATCGGTTGCGGTTTGTCAGCTTTCTTTTCCAACCGTACCCGCTCGAATATCGAGGCGTGGTGTACCGAGGCGAAGCGATTGTTTACAAAAGATTTGTTCTCGCGCACGGTGCGTGCTGCCAGTGAGTCAAGGGAGGAGAGGGGGAGAAACCCGATCGATTTCAGCTTGTGCGGCCACATGAAGTGCAGGATATCTTTTTCTGGATCTAGGACGAAAATCGCAACTTCATCAGTACCGACCCGAAAAGCCTTACTGAGAATATCGGCGGTTACTTTGAGCCGCTGGTCAGTATCTTCAATACCGGCCAGATGCGTATCGATTTTTTTGCAGTATTCAGCAATGTCCATAACAACCCCCGTCTAAAAAAAAGAATACCTAGTTTTAGCACAGGTCTAAAAGATCGTAAAGGGACAGAATATTTACAAACTGAAACCGATGCTCTATTGTGAGCTGAATTTATGACATCAGCCAGACTGGTCAAACTTATTTAGCTAGTCTAAAAGACAAGATCTCTCCTTTCAGTCGAGATGACAGTAAGTGTTTAGTACACAAGTTCATTTGTCATTTCGAACGTACGCCTTCGCCAACCCTCTTTCGCATAAAGCTACGGCGAACTTTGAGCTATGGCGCACATGTAGAGAGAAATCTTTTACTGACCAATACGATATATAGTCTTAAAGACAGATCTTTTATTTATAAAATGACAGCAGGAGCATTTATGACTGAGCAGACCGACAAGATGCGCTGGAATTTCACAGGCTTGTACACGGCAGCAGATGACCCGCAGATCGAGATCGACCTGAACGCCGCTGTAGCCAGTGCGGAGCAGTTTCGCGAGAGATATCGAACGACTATTGATGATGCGTCGCTGACCGATATACTACTTGCCGAGGCGTTGTTGAATTATGAAACACTGCAACGGTTGGTACTGAAACCGTACCATTACGCTTACCTGTTGTTTGCTGCTGATAGCGAAATTGAAATCAACAAGCGGCTGTTGGTCAGAGTGCGCGAAGTAATTGGCCAGATAACTGAAACGACCCTATTTTTAGATCTGGAGATTCTGCGTATCGACGCTGAAAGAATGACTGAATTAATGGCCGCGCCAGAGGTTAGTCCATACCGCCATCACCTGGAAAATATTCGGGCTACCACGCCATACGCTCTGACTGAAGAAGTCGAGCAGGTGATCAAGCGCAAGGATCTGTCCGGCAAGGAGGCGTTTGTCCAGCTGTTTGATGAAACAACCTCCGGGCTGAAGTTCCGTTTTCAGATGCCCGGGGCTGATGAAGAGACAGAGGTAACCGGCGAAGAGCTGATCGCACTGCTTTATCACTCCGACCGCCAGACTCGTAAGCAGGCGTTTACAGCCTTTCTTGATACGCACGCTGAGCAGGCATCGGTACTGACCAGCTGTTTCAACAACCTGTTGCTCGACCATGGCCGTGAGGCCAATTTGCGTGGCTACCCGGAGTTGATGACGCCGACGCACCTGTCGAGTGAGACCGAGCCGGAAATGGTGGCGCAGATGATGCGCGTAACTGAGAATAACTATGGTTTGGCCCGGCGTTATTTCGAAATCAAACGCCGATTGCTCAAGCTTGACACCCTGGAAAATACTGATCTGTACGCGCCGGTTGCCAAGAGCCAGAAAACCTTCAGATATCCAGAGGCCTGTAAATTGGTTAAGGAGAGCTTTGCCGGTTTCTCGGCGGAGCTTGCTGCCGAAGCCGAGCAGATCATGCAGAGCGGTCATATTGACGTGCTACCGCGCCCGGGCAAATCTGGCGGCGCGTTTTGTATGGGGATGTTGCCGGAAGAGACGCCATACGTTCTGCTAAACTTCACCGGTAACCTGCGTGACGTTTCGACTCTGGCGCATGAGCTGGGGCACGCGGTGCATTACCGACTGTCGAGAGAGCAGAACCTGTTTCATTATCACGCGCCGCTACCGTTGGCGGAAACAGCGAGTGTGTTTGGCGAGATGCTGCTGACCCGTCGGCTGCTTGAGCAGGAGACGGACAGGGAACTGAAGATCGCCCTGCTCTGCAGCAAACTGGAAGATATGATAGCGACCACCTTTCGGCAGAATGTCCTGACCCGGTTCGAACTGGCCGCACATACCTTACGCGCTGAGCGGTTGCTGTCAACCGATGACCTGTGTCAGCTCTGGCTGGAGGAGAACGGTAAGCTGTTCGGCGACAGTGTGCAGATGATTGACGCTTATCGCTGGGGTTGGAGCTATATAAGTCATTTTATTCATGCCCGCTTCTATTGCTACAGTTATGTTTTTGGTGAGTTACTGGTGCTGGCGCTGTATCAGCAGTATCTGCAGCAGGGTGAGAGTTTTGTGCCGGCCTTTCACGATTTGCTGGCATCCGGTGGTAGTGTGGCTCCGGCTGAGTTGGTCAGCAGGCTCGGGCTGGATTTGAATGATGCCGACTTCTGGCAGGGGGGGTATGATTTTATGAGTGGGTTGATTGATGAGTTGGAGGAGTTGGTTGCTGGTTGTTAGTTTACATGTAAATTTACAGGCAAGACCGGCGGGTCGCGTTCCGCCAGACGCCTGACTTTTTGTCTAAGCGCCAACAAATAGTAAGCAAAAAATGGCTCTTCCCTGCGGGAGGCATCTCTATCTGCATAGTGGGGCAGGTTTTAATAACTATCGATAAATTGATCCGGGCCCGTTCCAATGGGGCCCTATCAGTTGATGGTAACTGGGAGTAAAGGCTTTGTCATTTCGAATACGCCTTCGCATAAAGCTACGGCGCACATGCAGAGAGAAATCTCGGGTTAAGTGGTTTAAACAAAAAGAAACAAACAAGATCTC
>JAUVAJ010000233.1 GCA_030591795.1 Desulfuromonadales bacterium
CGGTATCGGCAGCGGCCTCAACTGCCTGATGCTCGGCATTCAATGGTAAGATGGCGTTGTAAAAAGTCCGACCTCCGGCGTTGCTGTCGGTTTTCAGGACTTCGACATACTGATGTATGTCTTCACCCCTGAAAAAACTCCACGCCTTGTGGGCCGAAATTTTTACTTAGCCATCTCGGCACTTTACGAGAAAAACAATTTAAGTCTTTCACAAGAGTATATAAAATGAGTGAATTATTTCCTTTTAAAAAAAATTATCTTGAGCTGAACGGCCTGCAATACCACTACCTCGACGAAGGTCAGGGTGACCCGGTGGTCATGGTGCACGGCAATCCGAGCTGGTCGTTCTACTACCGCAACCTGGCCAAGACGCTGCGTGATAATTATCGGATCATCGTGCCCGACCATATCGGCTGTGGCCTTTCGGAGAAGCCGGGTGAGGCAGACTACTCCTTCACCCTGAAGCAACGGGTTGATGACCTTGAAGCGCTGCTTGAGCATCTGGACGTGCGCGAACGGATCACCCTGGTGCTGCACGATTGGGGCGGCATGATCGGCATGGCCTACGCTGCACGGCATCCGGAACGAATCGCCCGTCTGGTGATTCTCAATACCGCGGCCTTCCACCTGCCGAGCAGTAAACCGTTACCGTGGGCATTGAAGGTCTGTCGCGATACGGCCTTTGGCTCATTCCTGGTCAAGCGCCTGAATATGTTTGCTGTAGCCGCCTCGTTTGTCGGCTGTAAACGCAATCCGATGTCGGCAAAGATGCGCGCAGCCTACTGTGCACCGTATAATTCATCCAAAAACCGGCTTGCCACTCTGAAGTTTGTGCAGGATATCCCACTCCAGCCGAGTGACTCGGGCTATGACATCATCAGCGAGATAGAAGCCGGGCTGGAGCGTTTTGCCAAGCTACCGATGACCATCTGCTGGGGCCTGCAGGATTTTGTGTTTGACCAGCATTTCCTTAAGGAGTGGCAACGCCGCTTCCCGAATGCAGAGGTCCACAGCTTTGATGATTGCGGACACTACATTCTCGAGGACGCTGCTGACGAAGTGATCCCGATTATCGAGCAGTTCCTCAGCGCCCATCCGATTGACCAACCGACCAGAGAACCAGCAAAATGAGCCAGGCAGAATCAACCAACGTCGCTGCCCATTTGCCGAAGATGGCGCAACTCCAGCCGGAGACTCCGGCTATTTTCATCCCCCGGGGTCGCGGCAAACAACAAACCAGCTACGATAAATATACTTTTACCGAGCTCAATCGGGAGAGCAGTCGCATGGCGCTGGCCCTTGAGTCGGTCGGTATCAAGCGCGGCGTCCGCACCGTGCTGATGGTTCCACCCGGCTTCGAATTCTTCGCCCTGACCTTCGCCCTGTTTAAAATTGGCGCAGTACCGGTGCTGGTCGATCCGGGGATGGGGGTCAAGAACCTGAAGACCTGCCTCGCCGAAGCTGAACCACAGGCATTTATCGGCATCCCGAAAGCGCACCTGGCCCGGTTGCTGCTCGGCTGGGGCAAGCCGACCGTCAAGATACTGCTGACCGTCGGCCCGCGCCTGTTCTGGGGCGGTTCAACCCTTAAAAAACTATTGCACGACGTTGCCGCCGATGCCGACTTCGCAACAGCACAAACCGCTGCCGACGAGACGGCGGCCATTCTGTTTACCAGCGGCAGCACCGGCGTGCCGAAGGGGGCGGTCTACAGCCACGGCAACTTTTCCGCCCAGGTCGACCTACTGCGCCAGGTTTATGACATTCGCCCCGGTGAAATTGATCTGCCGACGTTTCCGTTGTTCGCCCTGTTTGCACCGGCCCTCGGCATGACCTCGGTAGTGCCGGAGATGGACTTTACCCGTCCGGCCGACGTCGATCCGGGCAAAATTATTGCCGCCATTGAGAAATTTAAGATCACCACCATGTTCGGTTCTCCGGCCCTGATCAATCGGGTCAGCCGTTATGGGGAAACACACGGAATCAAGCTGCCGAGTCTGAAACGGGCCATTTCCGCCGGGGCGCCAGTACCGGCGACGGTGCTGAAACGGTTCACCAACATGCTTTCGGCCGAAGCGCAGGTTTTCACCCCCTACGGTGCCACCGAAGCGCTACCGGTCTGCTCCATCGGCAGTAGTGAGATCCTCAGTGAGACCTGTCAGGCTACTGATCAGGGTCACGGCGTCTGTGTCGGCAAGCCGGTACCGGGAGTAGAATTGGCAATCATAGCCATCTCCGATGATCCAATCGACCAATGGGACGCGAATCTGAAAATTGCTGATGGCGCGATTGGTGAGATAGTCGTTAAGGGGCCACAGGTGACGCAGAGCTATTTCAACCGCGCGGAATCGACTCTCCTCGGCAAAATTCCCGACCCGAAAGATGGCGATCTTTATCACCGGATGGGTGACCTCGGTTACCGCGACGATCAAGGGCGCATCTGGTTTTGTGGCCGCAAGGCCCACCGGGTGGTAACAACTGAAACCACCCTCTTCACCATTCCGTGTGAGGCGATCTTTAACAGACACCAGGATGTGTTCCGCACCGCACTGGTCGGGGTCGGCCCTCCGGGGCAACAGCGCCCGGTACTCTGCGTGGAGTTAGAAAAAGGGACTGACACCTCCGACCTTGACCGGATCCATCGACAACTGCTGGCGATCGGTGTTGAGCACCCGATCACCCGCAGCATCAAAACCTGCTTGTTTCATCCGGCTTTTCCGGTCGATATTCGACACAATGCCAAAATCTTTCGTGAGAAACTGGCCGTCTGGGCCGGGGAGAAACTACCATGAAAGCATTGGTCACCGGTGGCGGCGGCTTCCTCGGCAAAGCGATCGTCAAGCTGCTGCTTGAACGTGGTGACGAGGTCCGTTCCTTCTCGCGTAACGAACATCTAACTCTGAGCGCACTCGGGGTTGAGCATTGTCGCGGCGAATTGTGCGACGCCGACGCGGTCAAATGCGCTGCCGCAGGGTGCGATATTGTCTTCCATGTCGCAGCCAAGGCCGGAGTCTGGGGTCCGTACGATGAGTTTTATCGGGCCAATGTCCTCGGCACCAGGCACGTCATCGACGCCTGCCGCATACACGGCATCAAGCGCTTGGTATATACCAGCTCGCCGAGCGTCATTTTCGATGGCACCGACATGGAAGGTGTCGATGAATCGGCCCCTTACCCTGATCATTATGTGGCTTTCTACCCGCAGACCAAGGCCGAAGCCGAGCAGTTGGTGTTACAGGCGAATGACGAGCAAATGGCCACGGTCGCCCTGCGTCCGCACTTGATCTGGGGGCCGGAGGATAATCATCTGGTGCCAAGGATTTTAGACCGCGGCGCCAAAGGTGCCCTGCGCCGAATCGGTACGCGAGACTGCCTGGCCGACACCATCTATATCGACAATGCCGCCCAGGCGCATCTGCAAGCGGCCGACCGGCTCGACATCGGCTCACCCGTTGCCGGCAAAGCCTACTTTCTGACCCAGGGCGAACCGCTGCCGATCTGGGACATCGTTGATCGGATCCTCGACGCTGGCGGCATCCCGCCGGTCTCTGGCACCATCTCGCCAAAACTGGCCTACGGCATCGGCTGGATCATGGAAAGGGTCTACGGCACATTCGGCATCAAGAGCGAACCACGCATGACCCGGTTTGTCGCCAAGGAACTCTCTACCGCGCACTGGTTCGACATCAGTGCTGCCCAACGTGATTTCGATTATACTCCTAGTGTGTCATTCGATGAGGGTATGATCCGCCTCAAAACCTGGCTCGCCGAGCAAAAAAAACGTTCCTAACCCCAACTGTACTACAGGTATTTATACATGAGTCCTTCATCAGGCCTCTGGTCTCCCGTGCCAGAAAATATAAAACTCTCAAACGAGCAGGTTCATCTCTGGCGGTTTCGTCTGGATCTTTCTCCAACCGAAATGGTCAAGATGAAGCACCTGTTGTCTGACA
>JAUVAJ010000002.1 GCA_030591795.1 Desulfuromonadales bacterium
AAGACACACCAAGTTCAACTCAGGAATTATAACCGCAATAACCGATAATGCAATTGCGACTAATGACGATGAGTGATACCTTTTTTGCATATGCTAAAGAACAGGCAAATCATCCATGCTATTGCGCTGTGCAAACATGGCAGTATCCGTAAGGCAGCAACAGCTGTAAACCTCTCCCAACCGGCATTTTCACGTAGTATTGCAGCGCTGGAAGCAGAGTTGGGAGTACCGCTGTTTGTGCGGATGTCTTCAGGTGTTGAACCGACGGAATATGGTGAACTGCTCTGTCGGCGCGGCAAAACACTGCTGCATGAACTTTTAGACTTACGGCATGAAATAGAACTGACCAGAACGGGTGGCGCCGGTAAGCTCAAGGTTGCAATGGGACCCTATCCTTCAGAGATATCGGGGCATCGTGCAATAGGCCGGATGTTGCGAAAATCTCCGGATATTGAGTGCCGAGCGATCGTCACTGATTGGCGGCGGGTCTCTCAACTAATATTTAATCGCGAAGTAAATCTGGGGTTGGCCGAGCTCAGCTCTACCGGTCAGGATGAGCGTCTGCAGCAAAAGCCGATCGGCTCGCACAACCTCTACTTTTTGTGTCGCCCTGATCATCCACTGGCAAAGCAAAGGCGGGTCACAGAAAAAAACTTACAACTCTTTCCTACGATAACAATCCGTTTCCCCCAACGAATGAAAACAAATTTTCCGGGCATGACAATTATCGATGAGGAAACAGGTGATCGGCTCCCTTCGGTTGAGGTAGAAGATTTGTCCTCTGCCCGCCAATCGGTGGCAGAATCAGACGGCTTTATCCCCTCCAGCCTTTATCAAGCACGCTACGAATTAAAATCTGGTGAGCTGAGCGTGCTTAATTTCAAAGCCCCATGGATGGTTTTGAACTACGGCTTTATCTATTTGAAGGATCGTTCTTTAACCGGGGTCGAAAACAATTTTATTGAGCAGGCGCTTAAAGTTGAGGATGAGGTCAGGCAGGCAACAAGAGTTTTGGAACAGGAATACCTGCCGGAGTGGATGCGCAGCATGGTAAACCAGCCCATGCCCTAGGCAGTGCGCAGACAATTTGATTCAGGTGTTCCATTGGCAGTTTTTTAATATTCTGACAAAAGCAGTTGCTGAATTAATTTTAAGAAGGTAGCCTTGGCTATGACAATGCGAACTCTTCCCTTACTGATTCTGCTGGCAATCCTGCTGTGTATAACAAGCGGGTGTATCGGCCGCCCATTTCAACCTCAGCCTGAGACTATCAAGACGTTTCAGTTGCGCGCCGCAAATCAATCACAAGCTGATGTGCGCGTGACGGCAGCGGTCCCCTCTCCCGAGGAGACCCGGACATTATTCGATCTTGATCTCTATAGCCGGGGCATACAACCGGTCTGGCTGGAAATTGAGAACAACAGCTCCGACCGGCTGCGCTTTGCTCCGACCAGCCTCGACCGTGAATATTTTTCACCGTTTGAAGTCTCCTACACCCATAGATCAGGACGCTCCGATGCAGCGCGAGTCGCCATGGACCGATACCTGTACGACTCGGCAATGCCACGCCAGATCCCGCCGAGAACCACGCTTTCAGGTTTCGTGTTTACGCATTCAAGCCCGGGAACCAAAGGGTTCAGTATCGACCTTTTCGGCGCCAGCGGTGGCGGTTACGCTTTTACCTTTTTCATCCCGGTGCCTGGCTTTACTCCGGATCATGCGAAAATCAGTGCGACAAACCTCTACCCTGCAGAGCAGCGACGCGAATATCGGTTGGACGAATTCAAGACCGTTGCCTCAGAGCAACCACAGCGAGCTGACAAACAAAATAGTCCCGGCACCGGTCGGCCGATCAACCTGCTTTTTGTCGGCGAGGCAAAGGACCTGCTCCATGCCCTGCTCCGAGCAGGCTGGTACGAGGTGTCTCGACCGACCGAGGCAGCAGAGATCGCCCAGGCTCAGTATTTAGATGGACGTGTCGCTGATGCGGTGTTGCGCAAACGCCGACAAGGAAAAACCGAGCGTAATGAGTTGCTGCTCTGGCTCAGTCCCTTGATTGTCGAGGGCAAACCGCTCTGGTGGGCGCAGACCAACCAGTTTTTCAGTAACTGGCTGGGACAGACTGCCCTGGATCCGGATGTGGATGATGCAACGGCCTATCTGCTGCAGGATATGTGGTATTCACAAGGTCTTGCGAATTACGCCTGGACCACTGGTATCGCCTACAAGGGCAAAGAAAATAATTTTTTCGTCACACCTTTTTTCACCTCAGGTCGTCGAGCCGTGCTCTGGTTGTCAGCCAACCCGGTGTCGATGCTGGAGACGAAGCGTTTAGACTTCGACACGCTCGCAGGTGTTAGCCAATGAGAAACTTTATCCAACAATTGAATTTCGGAAAGATGCAGAGCAGAAACAATTGGCTAGCGCCCTTGAAAGCGCTTGGCTGGCTCGGTCTGTTGCTGCTGGTTGGCTGCAGTTATGCTTTCCAGCCCACCCCGATCGATAAAGTGCCTTTTCGTGATCGGGCCGAAACCCAGACCCTTGGCTCGGCACATGTAACGGTTGCCGTTCCGAGCGCGGCGGAAGCCCGGGCCCTGTTCGCCACTGATCTGTACCAGAAAGGGATTCAACCGATCTGGCTGCAGATAGAGAACCGCGGCGAGAATGAACTGACCTTTCTCCCGGTCGGGACCGATGCCGGATACTTCACCCCCCTCGACAGTGCCGGGCTCATTACCAGTAAAACTTCAAAAAAAGAGGATCAGCAGGTCAATGACTACTTTTTTGACCGCAGCATGACACGTTTCATCGCCCCCGGTGAGACCCGTAGCGGCTTCCTGTTCACCCGGCTCGACGAAGGGACCAAGACGTTTAACATCGACATCATTGAAAACCAGCAGGGGTTGCGGCAATTCACTTTTTTCATTCAGGTTCCCGGCCTGAAAATTGACCACCTGAGTGTCAACTGGGAAGCGCTCTACCCTGCGGATGCAGTCAGAGAATATACGCAAGATGAATTGGCCGAAACCCTGACCAATCAATCACCCTGCTGCGTGTTGGATGCAAAAGGCAAGGATCAGGGCGACCCGCTTAATCTGGTCATTATTGGTGAGCATGATGAGGTCTATTATGCATTTTTGCGCGCCGGCTGGGATGAAACCGAAACCATCTATGGTGCGTCCCTGTTTAAGACCGCCACCTCTTTCCTTTCCGGGTCTGAATACCGCTACTCGCCGGTGAGTGGTCTCTACGTTTTCGGGCGTAAGCAGGATGTAGCTTTCCAGAAAGCCCGTGGCGATATCCACGAGCGCAATCATCTGCGACTATGGATGACGCCTTACCGATATAAAGGGAAGCCGGTCTGGATTGGACAGATCAGCCGTGATATCGGCGTACGTTTTACCTGGCGGACAATTACCACCCACAAAATTGATCCGGATGTCGATGAAACCCGTGAATTCCTGTTGGAGGATCTGGCCTATGCACAAGCGCTGGCTAAATTTTCTTATGTTGGCGGAGTCGGCGCCGCTTCGATCGATGCACCACGCGGCAACCTTACCGGTGACCCCTACTTTACCGATGGCTACCGCTTGGTGCTGTGGGTCTCTGCCAAACCGATAGCCATGGATGATATTGAGGCGCTGGACTGGACACCCGGAGAATAACCCTGCTGGCTGATCAGAGTCATGGACACAGCGGAGTAATCAACACCGATCAAATAGCAACACCCCGGTCGATATCGACCGGGGTGTTGTTGGTTAATGCTGGAACACCTGGTAATTAATTACTACCAATTACTAAAAATAAAACCCGAACGCAATCCCCAGTGCCGCGCCAGTCTCTTTTTTTGGTTCTGTTTCGACATGGTAGCCCAAGAACACATCAACGGAACCCCACTCACTATAAGGGACCGAAACACCGGTGATTATTCGATGCCGCTGCCCCCACCTGTTGAAGCGCGAATCGTAGTAAAGCTCGTAAGAAGCAAAACCTGTCCACTCTTGAGTAAAGACTGTAAACGGCTTTTCAATCTGCAACCGATTACGGTAACGAAAAGACCAACTGCTGACATTGTCAAACTTTCGCAGATCAAGTCGGTTACGATCACTCAGCAGCCAACCGCTACCGAGATCCTTGTACAACTTCAGGTCAAGCACGACGCGCGTTTCATTCGTATCCGGAGGATCGACAGCTTTCCAGATGTAACGGACACCAGCACGCCACGACCAGTGCTGGTTCATCCGCCGATCCCATGAAATACCGAGTGCCGTTTCCTCGTATTGAAAAGTGGGCTCATCGGCAAAGGCGGCCAGAATAAAAATACGGTCTTTGCCGACATCATCCATCTTGATCCAGATGTCGAATTCCGGCCAGGCTTCAGCTTCAAGATCAGCAGCCGCATGCACAGAGCCAACAGCTACAAGCATGGCAATAATAATCAGGAGTAATGTTTTGATTGTCTTGTCCTCTTCAATTTAAGCGATATTCATAGCATTCGGTATTGAGCTTTGTCAATTTGAGCCAAAACATGGCGGCGTTGTTTTCATCAGTCGGTGAAACAAAAGCCCCGCTGAAATCAGCACGAACTGCAGCACCACAAACAGGCCGGCAAAGGTCAAAAATTCCGGTCGACCAAGGCAGGTTGCAGCAATGACGGCAGCGATACCGAGGTTGTGAATGGCATACTCAAACGGTAACACCATCTTATCCCAGCCCTGCAGCTTCAAGACATTCCCGACTCCCCAGCCGACCAGCATCGCGTAGCCGGTAAAAACTGTTCCGAGCATTAGCACGTCGTCAATCATCGTCTCGGCTTTTTGCCATTGCGGAAATATAATGGCGACCAGCAGGGCGATCAGCAACAAAATACCGACACTACGCAGACAACGTGAATTGTGCTGGATAAATCGTGGGAATATATGGCGAATCAGCATCCCGACCAGAACCGGCATAAGCAAAAGAAAGAGAAGTCGTTCAACCATCAAGCCAAACGGAAGTTGCAGGTTCTCAGTCAGAAAAACCTGCGGGAGAAGTAGAGTCAACAAAATCGGCAGGGTGATAAAAGCGTGCAAGCTCGACAGACCGGTCAGCACGACCGACAGGGCGGCATTGCTTTTAACCAGATAGCAGTAGTAATTAGACAGAGCGCCACCCGGGCAGGCTGCAATCAACACCAGCGCACCAGTCATTTCAGAACTTGTGGCGAGCAATTTACCAATTACCAGCGCTCCGGTCGGGAGAAGGACAAGTCCTATAAGACTGCTCCAGAGTACGGTGCCCGGGGTACGGGTAATTAACCTGAATTGTTCAACACTCAGACCGGTGCCGACAATTGTCATCATCAGAACAACCAGTGCAGGGACGAAGTAGGTCAACAGCATCGATCTATTGTGCCTCCAGAGTAATACACAAACAGACTGACCCACTATTAACTTGCGGATCAGTCTGTTTATCAGGCTTTTACTATAAATTTGACTGAAAGTTTAATTGTAAAGAATCAAATAAGGGTGATCGCTACTGTCGGCCAAGCTCCTCAATAACCGTTTCCATCTGTTCCTTGATCTTGATCGCACCCTCAATCGCTTCAGGCGCGTCCAACACATCCATAATCCGGAGCGGATCCTTAATCATCACCCGGCAACCGCCTGACGTAAGTTCGTAGACAATCACGTTGCATGGCATAAGTAAGCCAATATCAGGGTCGGCCTTGAAGATCATGGAGGCAAACTCCGGATTACAGGCACCGAGAATGATATAACGCCCGAACGATTCCTGTAAATCCTTGCACATGATTTCATCTACCCGCAGCCGGGTCCAGATTCTAAAACCGTGATTATTGAGCAGTTCCTCGATCTTCGCAACTGTAGCATCGAAACCTGACTCAACCTCTGTACCGAAACCATAGCGACATTTGCCGGGCATAAGACCCTCCATTTTTTTCTCAACGGTTCTATTAATGTTCAAGCTAGTAGTATAGAAGATTATTGCATTGACGCAACCGCACACCCCAAACAAACCGGCTGCAGCTGGTAAAGACCGTTTTCCGGATTGTAAGCTGTAACATGCTGCAGATGCGTAGCGCAGGTAGTTTTAAAACAGACCGAGCACGCCTTGCTCGGCCCGGTCGATTTCAGATCACAGACATGACACATCCACGGTCCGTCAACACTTTCGTTGATCATCTTTTCCCCTTTACAGACATGTGCCTCTCAGAATAATCGAACCAGGCACAACATGCAAAGGAATCCGGCAGGAAATGCACATCAGGATGAAGCAAAAATAATCGCCCAGGCTTCGTCACGCTGCCCCGGAAAGCCTGATGATTAAAAAAACGGGCTGGATGATTGAAATTTCTCCAAGGAGAGTTATTCTTAGGAGCAAACCAATGTAATTGTCGAACTTGTCATGCACAGGAGAAGTATATGGGGCACAAAGATAAACATCATAAGGAAAAACATCAGCATAAAGATGACAAGAAAAAGCATAAAAAAGGCGACAAATATTCAGCCAAGGGCAAAGACGAATGTCAATCGCCCGATTACCACAAAATGCACATGTGCGTCCTGAAACACATGAGCCAGATGCAGATGTTTGACGAACTTAGTGTTAATCCGACCCACCGCTGTTCGCGTTGCGGCTGTTCGTCGAACAAATCTAAAAACCTCTGTCAGCCGTACGAACTCTAAATCTGTCAATCGTCCTGCGTCAGAACCTGGCGCAGGGCGGTGATCAGCCGAGCATTCTCATCCGCAGTCCGCACCGCCAACCTTATATAGCGATCATCCAACGCAGAAAAGTTACTGCAATCGCGAATCAATATCCCCTCGTGACGCAAGCGCTCCGTCAACTCCGGGGCACGCAGACCGGCGGCCGGCAGTTGTACAAGCAGGTAGTTGGCGTCACTGGCAAAAACTGTCATGCCGAGGGCGGTCAAATCAGCCGCCAGCTGCTGCCGCAATTCCGGGATCAGGTTTATGGTCTGCTGCTGATAGTCGTGGTCTTGCAGACAGGCGATTGCCGCCGCCTGGGCCGGGGTGTTGATGGTCCACGGCGGTAGCGCCTGGCGCATGAGCCGGGTGGCCGCGGCCGGTCCGGCCAGGTAACCGATCCGCAAACCGGGGATAGCGTAAAACTTGGTCATTGAGCGCAAAACATAGAGATTTTCGCGCTGCGGCACTTTATCGATCAACGACAGTTGCGGCGTAAAATCAACGAAAGCCTCATCAACCACCAGAGCAGCTCTGTCCGCCAGTCGATCCGCCAGATAAAGCAGCTGATCCGGGTCGATACCGGCGGCGGTCGGATTGCCCGGATTGGCCACGACAATCAGATCGACTTCATCATCGAGGGCAGCCAACAGTCCGTCCGGATCGAAACGGAAACCGTCTGCTGCTGACAGGGGAAAGGTGTCGAGCGGAATTCCGGCTAACAACAGCGCTTTTTCATACTCGCTGAAGGCCGGTGTCACAACCATGGCCCGGCGGGCTCTGAGTAAACGTGGCAACAGGTAAATCAGCTCGGTTGAGCCGTTGCCGACCACCAGGTTTTCAGCCGGCAGGTCGTGATGCTCGGCCAGCGCCGCGACCAGTGAGGCCGCGTCGATTTCCGGATAATGTACGATGCCGTCGAGCGCCTGGCGCGCTGCCGCCAACGCTGAATCCGGTGCACCGAGCGGGTTGATGCTAGCTGAAAAATCGACAATTTCAGTCAGTGGCCGACCGAGCTCACGCGCCAGGCGGATCGCCGCGCCACCATGTCCGGAATTGTTTATCCCTGAAGCGGCCATAACAACAGCACTCCGATCAACAGGGCTAGAGCCGAGCTGGCATACATCAAGTGAATCATACTCCGGTAACTGGCGACCGTAACCGGCCGATCAGGATCACCCAGGGTCGGTTTTTCCACCGGCACACCAAAGTAGACTGCCGGACCGCCGAGCTGAATACCGAGAGCACCGGCGGCGGCCGCTTCCGGAAAACCGGAATTGGGACTGCTGGTCTTGCGGGCATCACGCAGCATCACCTTAAACGCCGACCAACCGTTCAAGCCGATCGGCAAGGCAACAACCACCATCAGCAGGCCGGTCAGCCTGGCCGGCAGCAGGTTGAGCAGATCATCGAGCCGGGCCGATGCCCGGCCCATTTCGCGAAAATGGTCATCCCGATAACCGACCATCGAATCGAGGGTGTTGGTCGCCTTGTACAGCATGGCTAACACCGGCCCACCGAGACATAGATAAAACAACGGGGCAATAACGCCATCGGAGGTGTTTTCAGCGACCGTCTCAATACAGGCGCGCAGGATCTCTTCTTCGTTCAGATGCGCTGTGTCGCGACCGACAATCAGCGATAACGACCGGCGGGCGTTATCCAGATCACCCGCCTCAACCAACGCGACTACTTCATGGCTCTCTTTGTGTAACTGACGCAAGGCCAGGGTGGTAAATGCAATGTAAATCGCCACCGCGGCCTGCAACAATGGGTGAATCTCACCGGCCAACCAGAGAAAAAGAGCGGTCATGCCACCAGCAACCAGCAGCACGGTCAGACACAACAGGATTCCTGCCAGGTAACGGTTATTAAGCAGGCCCCGCAGACCGGTCTCGAGGAAATTGATCAATCGGCCGATATAAACCACCGGGTGATGCAGGACTTTCGGATCGCCGAACAACAGGTCGAGTCCGACGGCAATCAGCAACAGGGTCGGGTCCATTACCTAACCCTCCACTTTGAGCAAGTTCAGGATCGGGTCTAGTTCGAGATGCTTTTCTAAATGGTCGGCCAACCGGTCAAGCTCGCCGGAAACGCTTGGCACTGATACAGATTGCCGGGGAGCCAAGCCCTTTTCAGCACGCAAGGTCGCCAGCAAGCTGTGGCGAAGTCCGTCGTTATCAAACAGCCCGTGCAAATAACAGCCCCAGACCCGGCCATCGGACGAACAGGCGCCATCCGGGATGTCAACTTTTTCACCCGAACGTTCCTGCAGGGTGAACAGCGGTTCAACTTTCGAATCGTAGGCACTTTCGCCCATATGGATTTCATAACCGCGAACGGTATCTACGCCCTCCAGACCGAGTCCATCCACACTTAAATGCATCCGGGCGCTGACCTGATGAGTCTGTTTCTCGGCACACAATCGGGTACTGATGCCGAGCAGGCCGAGGCCGAGTGCATCCGGGCTCTCCGACTCAACCTGCTGTGGGTCAACAATCTCCCGGCCGAGCATCTGGAACCCGCCGCAGATGCCTATAACCCGGCCACCGGCAGCATGAAAGTGCTGGATCGCCCCGGCAAAACCGCTCTGCCGGAGAATCGCCAGATCATCAAGGGTGCTTTTGCTGCCCGGGATAATCAGCAGGTCACAATCGGCGACCGCAGCCGGTTCTTCCAGATAAATCAAGTCGACATCCGGCTCAGCTTCAAACGGATCGAAATCGCTGTAATTGGCAATCCGCGGCAGACGAACCACACCGATGGTCAAGCGGTCATCCGCTCCACTCGCGCGGTTACGCTTACGCCCGAGGGCCACGGAGTCTTCTTCCGGCAGGTGCAGATCTATCCACGGCACGACGCCGAGTACCGGCACACCGGTCCGCTCCTCAATCTCCTCAATCCCCGGCCCCAGCAAAGAGGCATCGCCACGGAAGCGATTGATGATCACGCCGGCGATCCGCTCTCGCTCGTCCGGACGCAGCAACTGCAGGGTGCCGAGAATCGATGCAAACACTCCGCCACGATCGATATCGGCAACCAGCAGCACCGGCGCATCGGCCATGGCCGCAGCTTTAAGATTGGTAATATCGTGCTGACGCAAATTGACTTCGGCGATACTCCCCGCCCCTTCGAGGACGATAACCTCGTGCCGGGCAGCGAGTCGCTTGTAGGCGGCTTCAACCGCGGCAAAGGCGGTCGGTTTAAACGCATGATACTCGGCGACACTCATATTGCCGACCGGTTTGCCGGCAATCACCACCTGACAACCGGTCTCCGAATTCGGCTTGAGCAACACCGGGTTCATATCGACGTGCGCCGGCAGACCACAGGCCGTTGCCTGTAATGCCTGTGCCCGACCGATCTCACCCCCCTCGGGCGTCGCTGCCGAATTCAGCGCCATATTCTGCGCCTTGAACGGTGCGACATCAACCTGGCGTCGTTTCAACAGGCGACAGATACCGGCGGTCAGCAGACTCTTGCCGACATCGCTGCCGGTGCCACCGACGAACAGTGCCCGCGCACGCCCAACGGGCGTAGTTTTCAGTTTTAAGCTTTCAGTCTCCAGTATCGAGTCGTTTTCCTGCGCACTGACAGCTGACTCCTGACTCTTTGCTTTATAACCACGCGGCGTAATCATCCTTCCGGCCGCGTCGACCATGGTCTGACTGTTACCGATGATAACCAGGCTGAACATGTCAACCGCGGTGGAATCGAATCTGGCCAGAGTGTCGACCAGCACCGTCTCCCCCTCACGGGTGCTGTTGCGCACGATACCGACCGGCGTGTCTGGCGAACGATGCCGCAACAGGATACGTCGGGCCGCATCGAGATGCTCCGGACGGCCCTTGCTGCGCGGATTGTACAGGGCCACAACAAAGTCGGCCGAGCCGGCAGCATCGAGTCGACGCCGGATCAACGGCCAAGGGGTCAGCAAATCGGATAAGGAAATGACGGAAAAATCGTGCATCAACGGCGCGCCGAGAGCAGCGGCAGCCGCCTGCACGGCTGAAACAGCGGGAATAATCTCGACGTCGGGACCGTCCGGGCCCGCCAGTTCGAGTACCAGCCCGGCCATCCCGTACACGCCGGCATCCCCACCCGAGACCAGGGCGACCGTTTGGCCGGAGCTGGCCAGGTCGATCGCCTGACGACAACGGTCAACCTCCTGGCGCATACCGGAATCGATCACCTGTTTACCGACCAGCAACGGTTCAACCAATTGCAGGTAAGTGCGATAGCCGACCACGGTTTCAGCGACCTCAAGTGCGCTGCGAGCCGCCGGCGTCAGGTGCTGTTCACCGCCGGGGCCAATACCGACCACCAACAGGCGGCCAACTGTTTTCTGTTTGGAATCGTGATGTGCCACAATCAGACTTTCTCAGCTATAGCGATAGTTACATTGCCGCTCTTCTGTTTGCTCAGCAGCAGGCTACTGTTATTCGAGGAGAGCAGCGCCGCCGGTTCACACACCCCGGTCGCCCCAACCGCTGCTAGTGCGTGTTCAGACGCTGGACTCGGTACCTCAACCCGGTTCAGCTCACTGGCAGTATGGAAATCAAGCGGCAGATCAAAGCGGGTCGCATAGTCGAGCAAGCCGACTTCGTCCGCTTTGGCTTCAATAGTCGCCAGACCGGCGATGCTTTGCAGCGATAAATTTAATCTCGAAAATGTTTCGGCGACCACACTTTCAATCTCGGCTGACGCGGTTCCCCGGTTACAGCCGATGCCGACCACCAGATCTTTTGGTTGCAAAACCAGAATATTTTCATGTCCGGCCCATTGCGGATGCAGCATGTGGGTAACAAATACATACCCCTTGGCCGGTGATTTCATCGCCTCGGCCAGATTCTCCATCAGCTGGACATTTGGTAATTCGCTGTAATATTGCGCAATACGCTGGCGCCGATCAACCAACACAATCGCTTCACGCTCCAGCAGCAGGCTGTTGAGGCGGCGGACATTTACCAACGGCACGATTGCCAGCTCCTCACGCCGGGCGATATCATCCCAGGCCGGCAGATCATTGACATCGGTCGCGGTGGTAATCACCGGTCGACCGCCACAGAGCGTGGCGATATCGCGGGCCAGATCATTCGCTCCACCGAGATGGCCGGAGAGCAGGCTGATCACATTTTCACCCGCCTCATCCATGACACAGACCGCCGGATCAACCGCTTTGCCGCGTAGATGTGGCGCAAGCACGCGGACAACGATCCCGGTCGCCATGATGCAGACCAACCCGTCAACCCGACCGAACAACCGTGGCAATAGTTTGGTTACCGGTTCTGAATAAACATGTAGATCATCCGGGTGGGCAAAACGGGACGGCACATAAATCTCGGCCTCCGGTAGCGCTTGCCCAAGATCACGGGCGAGCAGAACGCTGCGGCCGGTCAGTGAAATGATTGCCAGCTTCACACTTCTCCTCCTGCCTCAGGGTGCATCTGTCCCTTTACGGTAGCCGTGACTGAAACCTGGATCGTACAGTTTTGATTTTTCCGGCACCCCATGTTCGGGTGCGGACAACACCTCGCCGACCAGGATCACCGCCTGACGATTGATTCCGGCCACCTGCACTTTAGCGGCGATATCGGCCAACGTCCCGCGCAACGACTGTTCATCAGGCCAACTGGCGCGACTGACGACCGCCGCCGGCGTTGCGGGGGTAAACACGCCACCGGCCAACAGTTCGGCTACGACTTCCTCGATCATCCCGACCGAAAGATACAGGCAGAGGGTGCCGCCGATGCGGGCAATATTTTTGAGTTCTTCGCGTTCAGGAACCGGAGTCCGACCGGCGCGGCGTGACAAGATCAGGGTCTGCGAGACCCCGGGCAGGGTCAGCTGCTGTTGCAACGCAGCGGTGGCGGCAAAAACCGCCGTCACTCCGGGGATCACCCGATAATCGACATTGTGCCGGTCAAGCACTTCCATCTGTTCCTGGATTGCCCCATAGAGCGCCGGGTCGCCGGTATGCAAGCGGACAACTTTTTCCCCGGCCCGCACCGCGGTCAGGGTTAACTCCATCACCTGATCAAGGTTCAGTGACGCGCTGTCATGAATCTCGACCTCCGGTCGCAAGCCGTCAAGCAGAGCCGGGTTGACCAGCGAGCCGGCATAAATAATCACATCGGCCTGTTGCAGAGCCTTCAACCCCTTGACCGTGATCAACTCCGGGTCGCCCGGCCCGGCACCAACATACAGGACCGGCAGATCAGACATGCTCGGCCCCTTTCTGTCGTACCAGGATCATCGACATATAATCCAGGTCGTCGGTCGCAACCTTGTTCAAATCATGAATAACTTTTTCACCTTCAAGACCAATCCGGCGCACGTAGACCGCGTTCTGCTCCAGACCGAGTCGACCCAGTAACGCTTTCAACCGATCAAATGCCCGGTAAACCTTAAGCAGGACAACGGTGCCGGAGCAACCGAGCGCCGCTTCGATGGCACTATCCGGGGCGGTTGCCGGCACCACCGAAAAGGTTTCATCGACCAGGCCGAGTGGTAACGCCGCCAGACCGGCGGCAGCATTGATCGAGCTGACACCGGGGACAGTTGACACCGGAATATCAGGAAAATTGTTTTGCAGTTCGCGATAGAGGTAGAGATAGGTCGAATAGAACATCGGATCGCCCAGAGTGACGAAGACGACCTTCTTGCCGGCACGGACCAGCGCGGCAATGTCGGCTGCAATCTGCGCCCAGCGACCAGATCGATCTTCCTCATCACTACGCATCGGGCAGGAGACAGAAACCACCTGTTGCCGCTCGGTGTCGAGCAGAAAAGCGACTGTCTCGACCGCCAGTGAACGCTCGGAACGTTCGCCGACCGGCGCCAATATCACGTCGGCCTCCTTCAACAGACGGCCCCCTTTAAGGGTCAGCAGTTCCGGATCGCCAGGCCCGACGCCGATAGCCACAAACTGGCCGACAGCAACCTCCGTCATCACCCCTCCTTGACCGCGGCCAGGATATAGACCGGATTGTAGGCTTCGAACATCTTGTAATCGGTCAACGGCCGGGTCCGGGCGATGTTGACGGTTGTTACTTCTACTTCGTAGCCGGAATTGTCAAAAAATTCGATGGCCGAGGTCAGGGTGTCAAGGGTGATGGCATTGAGAACGATCCGGCCATCAGCCGGCAAACGCCGGTCGACGATTTCGAGAATTTTCCAGAGTTGGCCACCGCTGCCGCCGATAAAAACCCGGTCTGGATCAGGCAGATCGTCGAGACACTCCGGAGCAACCCCTTCAACCAGGGCGACATTTCTGGTGTTGAATTTACCCAGATTCTGCTTGATAAAAGCCCGGCACTCCTCGTTGCGTTCAATCGCAAAAATCCGGCCATTCGGCAGCAGATGATCGGCCTCGATACTGATCGAACCGGAACCGGCACCAACATCCCAGAGCGTCATATCGTGGCGCAGTTTCAGCTTGGCCAGGGTAACCACCCGGACCTCTTCCTTGGTTATCAGTTTACGCACGGTGGCAAATTGATCATCCGGAATACCGAGGGTCGGCACATACTGCGCATCGGCCGATTCGTACGCCTTGATCAGGATCAGCACATTCAGCGGCGCGGCATCAACCTCGACCAGACCTTTGACATCGGTCTCGATGATCCGCTCATCGGCCGTGCCGAGATTTTCGCACAGAAAAGCCGAATAGCCGTCACGACCGCGATCGATCAATTCCTGGGCGATCGCCGCCGGCGTGTTGACCGCATCAGTCAATACCGCCGCTTTGTCGTTGGCAACAATCCGGTCGACCGCACCCTTGACGCCGCGACCATGGGCGGAAACAAACACCGCGTCGTCCCACGGCTCACGGATCTTGGCAAAGGCGTACTGGATGGAGGTAACATTCGGGACAAATTCGAGACGTTCTGCCGGCAGGTTGCGCAGCAGCAGGCGACCGATACCAAAAAACAGCGGGTCACCGGATGCCAGCACCACGGTCAGCCGACTCTCCCGGGTCAGATTGCCGACTACCTCGGCCGGATTCGCCCCGACAACTATTTTTTCACCGCTAAAATCAGGGAAAAGCGCTAACTGACGTTCACCGCCAATCAGCAGTTCAGCCTGGCCAACCAGCTCAAGCGCCCGACTGCTGAAACCCTCCTGACCCTCAACCCCAGCGCCGATTACATAAATCGTTTTCATAACTCACCTTTTGTTATTTCAGAGGGGAAACGACCGGCCACAGTCCCGTCGTACCCGATCAACAGCAACTCAAGCGCCTGCCCGGAAACCAGGTTGCGCATCTGAGTCAACGCTTCAGCCGCAACCCGATCGACCAGCTTCTGCATACCGGTAAAAGAGGTAAACACCTCCCGCGCTGTGTTGGCACACTCTATCGCTTTCGAAGTCGTCGCGTCAAGGCCGACCAGACGCCCCCAGGCCGCCAATTGCGACAGGTCGAGCGTTGATGAATTGACATGCGTCTGACGATGACCACAGGCAATTTTCAGCAGTTTGGCAAACTGGGCAGCGACAATAATTTGCGGCACCTGTTTGCGCACGCACGCCTCGAGGGCATAACCGACATGGTCGCCCATCATGACATACGCCTCTTCCGGCAGATCAAGCTCGGTCTCGGCAACCTGTTCACTGCTGCGACCGGTGACCAGCACCACACAATTACTGCCGCTGGCCAAAGCGACATCGATAGCGGTGTCGATGGTGTCAGTCCAGGCCCGGTGCGAGATCGGTCGCACGATGCCGGTGGTGCCGAGAATCGACAGTCCGCCAACAACACCGAGTCGTGCATTCAGCGTCCGCTCGGCCCGTTTCTCACCATCCGGAATCGTAATGGTCGCTACCGCGCCTTGAGTTGACAACGCGTCGCCGAACACCGAGGTCAGAGCCTGTTCAAGCATCTGTCGCGGCACCGGGTTAATCGCCGGTTCACCGACCGCGACCGGCAGACCCGGCTTGGTCACCTGGCCAACACCACGACCGGCCAACAACTCAACCCCCGGAGTATTAATAAACTTTACCTCAACATGAACCTCGACGCCGTGGGTCACATCCGGATCGTCACCGGCATCCTTGACCACGAAACAGCTGGCTTTTGTACGATCGAACGACGGCCCTGCGATCTTGAAGTTGACCATGTCTCCAGTCGGCAACGGCAAGTCAACGGAGGCGACTGTCTGCTGATCACGCAACATCAGCGCCGAACCGAGGGCCGCCGCCGCGGCGCAAGCGCCGGTGGTGTATCCGCTGCGAAGTTTTTTCTTTCTGGCCACGTTGCAGTTTCTTCCTTATCCGTTGGCATCTTTCGCCAACAGGACAATCGCATTGAAGATAGCAGCCGCAATCGCCGAGCCACCCTTGCGGCCACGACAGGTTATCTGCGGCAGACCCGATTCGACCAGCGCCTGCTTCGATTCAGCCGCACCGACAAAACCGACCGGCGCACCGACAATCAGCTCGGGTTTAACCCCTTCCTCGCGACAAAACCGGAGCAGCTCGTACAGCGCCGTCGGCGCGTTGCCGATCAGAAAAATCTGACAACCGGCCTGCACCCCTTTACGCAACGCAACAATCGACCGGGTCACCCCTTCTGTCCGAGCCTGTTCCGCAACATCGGCATCGGCAACATAACAATGAACTGAACCGCCGAATTCCGCCAGACGATTCTTGTTTATCCCGGCACGCACCATGTTGGTATCGCAATAAACCTTGGCACCACTACCGACTGCAGCGATTCCGGCGTCAAGCGCGCCAGGAGTGAAAAACATACTGTCGACAAACTCGAAATCAGCCGTAGTATGTATCACCCGCCGAACCACCGGCCATTCACTATCTGAAAACGCATGCTCGCCAGCTTCGGCATCGATTATGGCAAAGCTCTCGGCCTCGATCGCCTGCGGATCACGAATATACCCGGTATCGCTCATAGTCATCTATCCTAATCCCAGCCCGAGGCAGTAATCGCTTCAGCCACCCGGTCACAGACAATCTCTGCCAGCTTTGGATGAGTGCCGAGTGGACTACCCATACTCAATTCAAGGCCGGGATAACGCTCCATTGCGGACTGCATTTCAGCCGGCAAATCCTCAAGCACATGGGCTCCGGCAAACAGGAAATAAGGGTAGAGCAGGATACGCTCGCCGCCTTGATCGACACAACGATCGATCCCGGTTTGGATATCCGGCTCGTGCAGTTCGCGAAAGGCGACCTCAACGATATCGTAGTTCCCCTGCTGACGTACCTGTTTGGCAATCATTCGCAGAGCATCATTCGCTTCGGACACGCGTGAGCCGTGCCCCATCAACAAAATTGCTGTCTTTTTGTTCACAATGGTGTCTCTTTCTCATTATGGATTATCGAATTGCCGCTCTAAATTTCCGACAAGCCGCGACCAACCGTTCGGCGACCTCCGGACAACTGGCAAAGTGTAGATGAATGTATGAACCGAGACAGTTCTTGTACATAAACCCCTCGGTCGGTTGTTCTCTGCCATCAGCCCGACTGACCTGATATGTTCGCTTTACAGCTTTAGGCATCTGCAGGTCGGTGTAGTGATACTCATGCCCACGCAGAACTATTCCGGCCGGGCCGAGCAGACATTCCCGAGTCAAGGTTACCTCGCGGTAGCCGAGGGCCCGACGTTGTTTTTCCAACCGGGGCGTCGCCGGAAACAATCCGGTCATCGCCGCGCCGTCAAGGCTGGTACAAAGGTAAAGTAAGCCGCCACACTCGGCATAGACCGGCAGACCAGCTTCAATCCGCTCGGCCAGTTCGTTGCGCAGTGACCGGTTGGCTTCTAGTTGCTCTGCGTACAGTTCCGGATAACCGCCGCCCAAAATCAGACCGTCAAGATCGTTCGGCAACACCGCATCGGTCAACGGCGAAAATGGCACCAGCTCTGCTCCGGCGGCGACCAGTCGGTCGAGATTATCCTGATAGTAGAAACAGAACGCAGCATCGCGGGCGATGCCGATCCGGACTGCCTGGTTGTTTTCCCCCTTTGCCAAAGGGGGATTAAGGGGGATTTTATCGTCGGCAAATCCCCCCCGTCCCCCCTTTGCCAAAGAGGGGAGATCTATTATGACATCAATATCGATATGTTTCTCGAGCCAATCGGCCAGCCGCTCAAGCAAGGCGGCGTCGAGATGCCCTTCTTCAGCCGTCATCAACCCGAGGTGTCGCTCAGGCAAACCAATCTCCTCGGAACGCGGCAAGCAACCGAGAACCGGCGGTAGATCGGGGACTGAAGCACAAGCGTCGCGCAGCAACTGTTCGTGACGCTCGGAACCGACCCGGTTCAAAATTACACCTGCCCATTCCAGCTCCGGATTGAAGCGACAGAAACCGGAGATCAGGGCAGCGACACTGCGCGCCTGCGAACGGGCATCGACCACCAGCAGCACCTTGCCGCCGAGCCAACCGGCAATCTCAGCGCTGCTGCCGACATCACTCGTACCGGAGGCGCCATCAAACAGCCCCATCACCCCTTCAATCAGAGCAACATCGGACCCGGCTGCAGCCCGGTAAAACAATCGCTTGACCTCTCGCTCACCACACATCCAGCCGTCGAGATTGTGCGAGGTCCGGCCAGCGGCCAACCGGTGCAAGCCGGGATCGATGTAATCCGGTCCGACCTTGAACGGCGCGACCCGCAGACCACGACGACGCAAAGCGGCCAGCAGACCAAGGGTGACCGTGGTCTTGCCACAGCCGCTCGATGGTGCCGCGATCAGCAGCGGTTGCAAGCTGTCAGTTTTTCGCTGAGCGTCCACTCTCTATCCTGATTCCTTGAACTTGATAGTTACCCATTCAGTAGTCGAACCACCGAATTACCATCAGCATAATAGTCGATGCTGTTCAGACAACCGAAGTCCTGTTCAATAGAAAATAATGATTCCAGCGGAGCGCCAATGGCATCGAGCATAATGATTCGGTTGACACCCCCATGGGCAACGACAACAATCTCCTCACCCTGATGTTTATCAACCAACTCCTGAATAACCGGCCGGATGCGTTTGGCGACATCGAGTAGGTTCTCCCCATTCGGAAACGGAATATTGACAATATCCTTGAGTCGTTTCTTCCAGAGTTTTGGGTGTTTTTTCAGGATTTCGTCCCAGGTCATCCCCTGCCAGTCACCGGCATCTATTTCACGCAGTTCAGGATTTGTAATCGGTTGCAGATCGTAGCCGGCAGCAAGCAGGGTTGCCCCGTCGACGCAACGAGACAAATCGCTGCAGTAGACCGCCGCAACCGGGAACTTCTTAATCCGCATCTGCAAAAAACCGATCTGCGCCAACCCTTTCGGAGTCAGCGCGACATCACTCTGGCCGTTGTAGCGTTTCTCTTCGGCCCCTTCGACTTCGCCATGCCGGATCAGGTGCAGACGGGTTCGCTTCATAAGTAACTCCTTAGTCGCACTGGCCACTTAGATAAGCGCCAGAATAAACAACAGACTCATCACTTCGACAATTTCGGTCGCGGCGCCAAGCACATCACCGGTCACACCGCCGAGACGATTCTGGAAGTAGCGCAACAGCAGCATCGCAACTATACCAAACAGAAAAACCAGAAAAATACCATTGAAGCCAAACAACACCAGCGCCGCAGCAATCAAGGTGCCGGTGGCGATCATCACTTCGCGCTCGCCAACCTGTTCGATAAAAACAGCTCCGGTGCCACCCTCGGGCCGTAAATATTTACAGTAACTGGCAAGCACTACCTGAATCCAGCGCCCGGCAGCCGGAGTGATGAT
This sequence comes from Desulfuromonadales bacterium, assembly GCA_030591795.1. Next base: position 19,447 of record JAUVAJ010000002.1, read on the forward strand.
CAACGCCGCCGATTTCATCTCCAGACTGACATTATACAGGGAGAGATATTTCAGCAGCAGGACCATGACCAGACCGACCACACCGATGGCGCCGACCCGACTGTCCTTCATGATATGCAAAATACTTTCGCGATCATGGCCCCCGGCCAGACCATCGATCAGATCGGCAATACCATCCAGATGCAAGGCACCGGTGGCAAGGATCATAAACAGGATCAACAGACAGTCGAGCACCGGGCGAGGAATCAGACCATCAAGCAACCAGTTCAGTACCACCAGACCGAGGCCGATTACCAGTCCGGCAGCCGGGAAAAACCCCATACTGCGCGCCAGACGCTCCGGTTCCGGAGTCAGGTCGTCAGCCACCGGAAAGATGGTCAGAAACGACATTGCTGTGCGAAAATCATCCCATTCCTGCCGCATAGTCTATTCTCCTTCGGAGACGCCAGCCTGTTCAAAGGTGGCGATCTCCCGATAGCCGCACAACGCTGCCTCG
>JAUVAJ010000319.1 GCA_030591795.1 Desulfuromonadales bacterium
AAGCAGAAGAGTCAAGTGTGGTATTCGGGATGCCGAAAGAGGCAATTGCCACTGGTAAAGTTGATAGAATAGTCACTTTAGATAAAGTGTGTGACACGATTTTGTCCGAGTGCGGATATTTGTGATGTCTCACAGAAAAGGTGGAAATTTTTACGTGGGGCTGTTAGGATTAGTCGTTAATCATTTCGATAATAAACAGCCTCCTTTCAGAACTCACGGATGGAAGCTATCAGGAGTGAATAGATGACTGAGCAGGAGAATGATCAGCACAACCGTGCTGAAGAGTTTCTTCAGGTGTTTAAGAAGGGCGCGGAGTTTACCAGCGACCTGCTGAAGGAGAACGAGCGCCTTCGCTATCAGAACCTGCAGATTGAAGAACAACTCAAGGAGTTGCACTCAAGTGCCGGCGAAGACGGACCTTCGGCTGAATTACTCAAGAAAATTGAAAAGCTTGAAAGTGAAAAAACCGAAATAATTAACCGTATCAAACACGTAGAGGCAGAAAATATAGATTTTGCCAATCGTTATGTTGAGATCGAAAATGAAAACAATATGCTGGCAAATCTGTACATAGCCTCATATCAGTTGCATTCGACCCTCGATTTCAAGGAAGTACTGCAAGTCATTCTTGAAATTGTTATCAACCTGATCGGCGCAGAAGAATTTTCCATTCTGCTGTTGGATGAGAAAACAACCAAATTACAGGCAGTCGCCAGTGAAGGGCTTGATAATAAGGATGTTCCGACTTTTGAACTTGGCGAAGGTATCGTTGGTGAGATGGCAAAGACCGGCGAGAATTATTTTATTGAAGAGTTGGAAGGTTATGAGCGCGACTTTAATCATCCCCTGGTCTGTATTCCCCTGAAAATCAAAGAGCACGTTATCGGGGTGATTGTTATTTATAAGCTGTTGGTGCAAAAAGAGAAGTTCAGCGACGTTGATTACGAACTGTTCACACTGTTGGCCGGGCATGCTGCGACGGCGATCTTCTCTTCCAAGCTCTACACCGAATCGGAGCGTAAACTCAACACGATTCAGGGCTTTATTGATTTAATGACCAAGTAAGCGGATAGCGGAGGGATTCATGTCTACATATAATGTTCTGGTAGTTGAAGATTCACCGACGATGCGTCAATTGATTGTTTTCGCATTGAAGCGTATCCGTGGCCTTAAAATAACTGAGGCAAATGACGGCGTGGATGGTTTAAAGAAAATCTCTGCAGAGAAATTCGACCTCATTCTAACCGACATCAATATGCCGATCATGGATGGTTTGAAGCTGGTCAGCCTGGTTCGCAATGATCCGACCCATAAAGAGGTGCCGATTGTTATCATCACCACTGAAGGCGCTACTGAAGATAAAGATCGCGCTATGGCGATCGGAGCAAACGATTACATAACCAAGCCGATTCAAACCATCAAGATTATTGAGGTAGCAAAGCGGTTGCTTAATATGTAAATTCACACATTCCGTAAGATTTCGGGGTGTCACATGTTGTATAAAGGAGAAGTTCGTTGGCTAAAGAAGAAGCGATAGAAGTTGAAGGTGAAGTTATTGAGCCGTTGCCGAATGCCATGTTTCGGGTCAAACTTGATAATGGGCATGTTGTCCTGGCGCATATTTCCGGTAAAATGCGTAAGTACTATATCCGGATCCTGCCTGGCGACCGGGTAACCGTTGAGTTATCACCGTACGATCTGACCCGTGGTCGGATAACGTATCGGGAGAAATAAGAGCAGTCAGGTCTTAATGTTGAGCACAGCTTTAATTGTGTGTTCGATTGTTATTGAAGTTTAATCACGATACCGGCAGACGCCGGTATTCCTGTTTATAAGAATTTATCAGGTGGATTAGAATGCAAGAGCGATATGATGCCGCATCAATAGAGCAGAAATGGCAAAAAATTTGGGAACAGGAACAGTCATTTAAGGCGACTGAGGATTCTTCTCGTGAGAAATTTTACTTGCTTGAAATGTTTCCGTATCCTTCCGGCCGTATTCATATGGGCCATGTCCGAAATTATTCAATCGGTGATGTAGTTGCACGTTTTAAAGCGATGCAGGGCTTTAATGTACTGCACCCGATGGGTTGGGATGCGTTTGGTATGCCGGCTGAAAATGCGGCTATTCAGCACGGGACCCACCCGGCCAAGTGGACATATGAGAACATCAATAATATGCGTTCGCAGTTAAAGCGGATGGGGTTCTCGTATGACTGGGACCGTGAGTTTGCAACCTGTAATGTGGATTATTATCGCTGGGAACAGCTGATTTTTCTGAAAATGCTCGAAAAAGGGCTCGCCTACAAGAAAAGTTCGACTGTCAATTGGTGCCCAGACTGTCAAACCGTGCTGGCTAATGAGCAGGTTGAAGATAACTGTTGCTGGCGCTGCGAAAATGAGGTCGTCGACAAGGAGTTGGAACAATGGTTTTTCCGCATTACCGAATATGCCGAAGAACTTCTTGAATGGACAGATCGTCTTACAGGGTGGCCGGAGTCGGTCCTGACCATGCAGCGCAACTGGATCGGCAAAAGCATCGGTTGTGAGATCGATTTTTCTGTGCTGGACAGCGATGAGACAATCAAGGTATTCACCACCCGCCAGGACACGGTCTGTGGTGCAACTTTTATGAGTCTTGCTCCTGAGCATCCTATGGTCACTTCACTTGTGACGGACGCTTGTCGGGTTGAGGTTGATGCTTTCATCAAAAAAGTTCAGCTGCAGGACAAAGTCAAACAGACCAGTGATGATTATGAAAAGGAAGGTGTGTTTACCGGCAGCTACAGCGTAAACCCGGTTACTGGCGCCAAAATGCCGATCTATATTGCCAACTTTGTACTGATGGATTACGGCACCGGTGCGGTTATGGCTGTTCCGACTCACGATCAACGTGATTTTGAGTTTGCGCGCAAATATGAACTACCGATGACCGTTGTAATCCAACCTGACGGCGAGGCACTGCAGCCTGATACAATGACCGAGGCCTGGACCGGTACTGGAACGATGGTGAATTCTGCCCAGTTCGATAGTCTGGA